>NZ_FUZV01000001.1:1500000-1767500 GCF_900167565.1 Pseudoxanthomonas indica | reverse complement strand
CTATGAGAGCGACTTTTGGGTCTGTAGCTCAGGTGGTTAGAGCGCACCCCTGATAAGGGTGAGGTCGGTGGTTCGAGTCCTCCCAGACCCACCAAACCAGGTCCGCAGCAACTCTGGAATTGCACGCACACTAAAAGATTTTGAAACGAGTTGGCGCTGAAGCCGGCTTCGTGTTCTTTAAAAACTTGTGACGTAGCGAGCGTTTAAGATTTTCATCTTAAGACGTGTCGTTGAGGCTAAGGCGGGGACTACGAGTCCCTAATTAATTGAGTCGTATGTTCGCGTTTATGGCTTTGTACCCCATAAACACGGCGTGTAACTCCGAGGCGACTTGGGGTTATATGGTCAAGCGAATAAGCGCACACGGTGGATGCCTTGGCGGTCAGAGGCGATGAAGGACGTGGCAGCCTGCGAAAAGTGCGGGGGAGCTGGCAACAAGCATTGATCCCGCAATGTCCGAATGGGGAAACCCACTGCTTCGGCAGTATCTTGCAGTGAATACATAGCTGCTGGAGGCAAACCCGGTGAACTGAAATATCTAAGTAACCGGAGGAAAAGAAATCAACCGAGATTCCCTGAGTAGTGACGAGCGAACGGGGACCAGCCCTTAAGCTGGATTGGTTTTAGAAGAACAGTCTGGAAAGACTGGCCATAGACGGTGATAGCCCGGTATTCGAAAAGGCCTTTTCAGTGAAGACGAGTAAGGCGGGGCACGAGAAACCCTGTCTGAATATGGGGGGACCATCCTCCAAGGCTAAATACTCCTGACCGACCGATAGTGAACCAGTACCGTGAGGGAAAGGCGAAAAGAACCCCGGAGAGGGGAGTGAAATAGACCCTGAAACCGTGTGCGTACAAGCAGTAGGAGCCCTTCGGGGTGACTGCGTACCTTTTGTATAATGGGTCAGCGACTTACTGTTCGTGGCAAGCTTAACCGTATAGGGGAGGCGAAGGGAAACCGAGTCTGATAAGGGCGCATAGTCGCGGGCAGTAGACCCGAAACCGGGTGATCTAGTCATGCCCAGGGTGAAGGTGCCGTAACAGGTACTGGAGGCCCGAACCCACTCCCGTTGCAAAGGTAGGGGATGAGGTGTGATTAGGAGTGAAAAGCTAATCGAACCCGGAGATAGCTGGTTCTCCTCGAAAGCTATTTAGGTAGCGCCTCATATGTATCCTCTTGGGGGTAGAGCACTGTTATGGCTAGCGGGACATCGCGTCTTAGCAAACCATGGCAAACTCCGAATACCAAGACGGACTGTATGGGAGACACACGGCGGGTGCTAACGTCCGTCGTGAAAAGGGAAACAACCCAGACCCACAGCTAAGGTCCCAAATTCAGTGCTAAGTGGAAAACGATGTGGAAAGGCACAGACAGCCAGGAGGTTGGCTTAGAAGCAGCCACCCTTTAAAGAAAGCGTAATAGCTCACTGGTCGAGTCGGTCTGCGCGGAAGATTTAACGGGGCTAAGCACTGAACCGAAGCTTGGGGTGCACACTTTTAGTGTGCGCGGTAGAGGAGCGTTCCGTAAGCCTGCGAAGGTGGCTTGAGAAGGCTGCTGGAGGTATCGGAAGTGCGAATGCTGACATGAGTAACGATAATGCGGGTGAAAAGCCCGCACGCCGAAAGCCCAAGGTTTCCTTGCGCAACGTTAATCGACGCAGGGTTAGTCGGTCCCTAAGGCGAGGGCGAAAGCCGTAGTCGATGGGAAGCAGGTTAATATTCCTGCACCTCGCGTGAGTGCGATGGAGGGACGGAGAAGGTTAGGTGTACCGGGCGTTGGTTGTCCCGGGGAAAGGCGGTAGGTGTGGAACTTTGGCAAATCCGGGTTCCTTTAACACCGAGCACCGAGACGAGCTCTTTAGAGCGAAGTCACTGATACCACGCTTCCAGGAAAAGCTCCTAAGCTTCAGCTCACGAAGACCGTACCGTAAACCGACACAGGTGGGTAGGATGAGAATTCTCAGGCGCTTGAGAGAACTCGGGTGAAGGAACTAGGCAACATGGCACCGTAACTTCGGGAGAAGGTGCGCCCTTTTTGGTGGCTGCATGCGCAGCTGAGCTAAAGAGGGCCTCAGAAACCAGGCCGCTGCGACTGTTTATCAAAAACACAGCACTCTGCAAACACGAAAGTGGACGTATAGGGTGTGACGCCTGCCCGGTGCTGGAAGGTTAATTGATGGGGTCAGCCGCAAGGCGAAGCTCTTGATCGAAGCCCCAGTAAACGGCGGCCGTAACTATAACGGTCCTAAGGTAGCGAAATTCCTTGTCGGGTAAGTTCCGACCTGCACGAATGGCGTAACGACAGCGGCGCTGTCTCCACCCGAGACTCAGTGAAATTGAAATCGCTGTGAAGATGCAGCGTTCCCGTGGCAAGACGGAAAGACCCCGTGAACCTTTACTATAGCTTTACATTGAACGTTGAGTTCGTCTGTGTAGGATAGGTGGGAGGCTTTGAAGCGATGGCGCTAGCTGTCGTGGAGCCAACCTTGAAATACCACCCTGATGTGCTTGACGTTCTAACCTAGGCCCGTAATCCGGGTCGGGGACCATGTATGGTGGGTAGTTTGACTGGGGCGGTCTCCTCCCAAAGAGTAACGGAGGAGCTCGAAGGTACGCTCAGCGCGGTCGGACATCGCGCACTGTGTGCAAAGGCATAAGCGTGCTTGACTGCAAGAGCGACGGCTCAAGCAGGTACGAAAGTAGGACTTAGTGATCCGGTGGTTCTGTATGGAAGGGCCATCGCTCAACGGATAAAAGGTACTCCGGGGATAACAGGCTGATACCGCCCAAGAGTTCATATCGACGGCGGTGTTTGGCACCTCGATGTCGGCTCATCACATCCTGGGGCTGTAGTCGGTCCCAAGGGTATGGCTGTTCGCCATTTAAAGTGGTACGCGAGCTGGGTTCAGAACGTCGTGAGACAGTTCGGTCCCTATCTGCCATGGGCGTTGGAAGTTTGAGAGGGGCTGCTCCTAGTACGAGAGGACCGGAGTGGACGAACCTCTGGTGTTCCGGTTGTCACGCCAGTGGCATTGCCGGGTAGCTATGTTCGGAAGCGATAACCGCTGAAAGCATCTAAGCGGGAAGCGCGCCTCAAGATGAGACTTCCCGGGGCACAAGCCCCCTAAAGGAACCATGTAGACTACGTGGTTGATAGGTCAGGTGTGTAAGCGCTGCAAGGCGTTGAGCTAACTGATACTAATGATCCGTGCGGCTTGACCATATAACCTCAAGTGGCCTTGGACTCGACGAAACGTCGAGATGAAAATCCCAAGACACGCTACGTCACAAGACCCTATGTGAGACAGGCGCCTCATCCATTACGGATGGCGACGCTCCAACCGTCTCCCTGGTGAAATTAGCGCTGTGGTCCCACCCGTTCCCATCCCGAACACGGAAGTGAAACGCAGCTGCGCCGATGGTAGTGTGGCTTAAGCCATGCAAGAGTAGGTCATCGCCAGGGGCTTTACCCCTAAACCCCCAACCGGCAGGTTGGGGGTTTTTCTTTGCGCGCCGATCGCCAACAATCGGGATTCACTTCGCAAGTTGGGGATCTTGAATGAAGCAAAGTCTACTGGCGCTTGGCATGCTGGCTGTACTGTCCATGCCCTTGTACCTTTCAGCGCCGGCCGCGGCTGGCTCCGTGGAAGTGTCGAAGCGAGCGAAGCAGGTGCATGAAGCCGCGCTCGTCATTGATACGCACCTGGACACGCCTGCCAATTTCGAGCGACCTGGATGGAGCATCCTGGATCGTCATGATCATGATGGTGACCAGTCACAGGTGGACCTTCCGCGGATGAAGGAAGGAGGCCTGGATGGAGGCTTCTGGGTGATTTACACCGGACAAGGCGACAGGGACGACGCAGGCAATCGCGAAGCACGTGATCATGGATTGATTCGCCTCACCGAAATACGCGAGATGCTCGCGGCCAATCCCACTTCGTTCGAGCTTGCACGAACTGCAGCTGATGCGAAAAGAATCGTCGCAGCAGGCAAGCGGGTCTCCTTCATCAGCATGGAGAATGCGTCGCCCCTGGCCAGCGATCCTTCCCTCGTCAGCGTTTACTACGACCTGGGCCTGCGCATGCTCGGCATTACCCACGTCAAGAACAACGATTTTGGTGACTCGTCCACAGACGCCAAAGGTCCGGAATGGAAAGGGTTGAGTCCGAAGGGCAAGGCTCTCGTGGCAGAAGCAAATCGACTGGGTTTGATTCTCGACGCGTCCCACGCCAGTGACGCCGTATTCGACCAGTTGCTTGAATTGTCGAAGGCGCCGATCGTGCTATCGCATACCAGCGCGGACGCGGAGTTCGACCACCCGCGCAATATCGACGACGCCCGAATCAAACGACTGGCGGAGAAAGGCGGCGTTATTCACGTCAATGCCTACGGTGGCTACCTGATCTCGATTCCCAAGATACCCGCGCGCGAAGCAGCCTTGGACGCGTTGTCCGAAAAGTATGGTGATGAGAGCTCCCGCGACGAGGCAGCCATCCAGGCTTACCTCGGCGAGCGCGCGAAGATCGACCAGCAGTTTCCGGTGCCACGCGCCAACCTGGACGATTATATGCGTCACCTGCTCCACATCCTCAAAGTCGCCGGACCCCAGCATGTCGGCATCGGCGCCGACTGGGATGGCGGCGGTGGGGTGGATGGACTTGAGGATGTGTCCGCCCTGCCGCGCATCACTGAGCGTCTACTAGCCGCTGGCTACAGTGAGGCCGACATCCAGGATATTTGGGGTGGCAACCTGCTCCGCGTACTCACCCAAGTCGAGGCGGTAGCGGAAAAATCCAAGCAAAAATAATCAGTTACGGAAATCTGAACGCTCCATCGTTCCGGTCTTGGAACGATGGGGAACTCTTCCCCGCGTTAGCAGTCATACCACCCGACTGCTAAGATGACGCCCATGACCCAGAACAGCCCAGCCACCGTACTGGTGGCCAACAACCTCCCGATTCCCAGCGCGCTCGGCTCGCTCGAGGCCTACATCGGTGCCGTGCACCAGATTCCGGTCCTGACGGTCGATGCGGAACAGGCGTTGGCGCGCCGCTTCCGCGATCAGGAAGATTTGGATGCTGCACGCGAGCTGGTGCATTCCCACCTTCGCTTTGTCGTCCATGTCGCGCGAGGTTACAACGGCTATGGCTTGCCGCTGGGCGACCTGATCCAGGAAGGCAACATAGGCCTGATGAAGGCGGTGAAGCGGTTCGACCCCGAAATGGGCGTGCGCCTGGTCAGCTTTGCCGTGCATTGGATTCGCGCGGAGATGCACGAGTTCATCCTCAAGAACTGGCGCATCGTGAAGGTCGCCACCACCAAGGCGCAGCGCAAGTTGTTCTTCAACCTGCGCAAGTCCAAGACCCGCCTGGGCTGGATGAATGCCGAGGAAGTGAGTGCTGTCGCCAAGGATCTGAACGTCTCCGAGCGTGAGGTCCTGGAGATGGAATCTCGTCTGTCGGGTCGTGACGTCGGCTTCGACGCCTCGAGCGATGATGACGACGATCATGCGCCGCCGTCACCGGTCAGCTATCTCGTTGCCAACGACGAGGATCCTTCGCAGGCGTACGAGCGTGCGGACAGCCAGGACAACCAGCTGGAATTGTTGCGCGCTGGCATGGCCGGTCTGGACCAGCGCTCGCGCGACATCATCAAGCGTCGCTGGCTCGATGCGGACAGCAAGATCACGCTGCAGGAATTGGCCGACGAGTACGGTGTTTCGGCCGAGCGTATCCGCCAGATCGAAGCCAATGCCCTCAAGAAGATGAAGGCGTTGTTCGCCGCTTGATCCGGCAACGACGGTACCAAAGCAAACGGCCCTCAGTGGGCCGTTTTGCTTATGTGATGTCCGGATTGGCGCCGCAATTTCCGGAGTGCCCGCGACTGCCACCTGCGCAAGAGTAGTGGCTCCAACCTGGAGCGCGCGCATGAATTACCGGATCACCGGCCTGTCACCCGAATTGTTCTCGCACTACTGGTTATTGAGCGAGCCGGAGTTGGAGTCGCGCAGTATCCGTCGTGTGAGAGCCGATGACGACCACGGCTTTCCTTGCCGCATCTCGCTGGAGGACGCGAGAGAGGGCGAAGCCTTGCTGTTGTTGCCTTTCACCCATCACGACGTGGCCGGCCCCTATCGCGCCAGCGGTCCCATCTACGTGCGTGAGCAGGCATCCCAGGCCGCCTCGCTGACGGATGCGGTGCCCGTCGCATTCCACCGTCGCCTCATCTCCGTGCGTGCGTACGATGCAGCAGGATGGATGCGGAGCGCCGACGTGATCGAAGGCGACAAGCTGGATGTCACCATCCGACGCCATTTGCTGGAGCCCGCCACCGCCTACCTGCATCTCCACAACGCCCGGCCCGGTTGCTTTGCCGCACGCGTGGATCGCTACGAAGGCGACTCTTCGTCCTGAGCGCCACCAAAAATGATCCGGGCACTGCGCTGGTAGCTCCAATAGGCCCATGCCCAGTTCAACAGCACCACCAGGCGGTTGCGGAATCCAATCAGGAAGAACACATGCGCCGCCAACCAGAACCACCAGGCAAGCAGGCCGGACAGCTTGAGACGACGCCAATGCACCACGGCCGCCATTCGCCCAATGGTCGCCAGGTTGCCGAAGTCGCGATAGCGAAAGGGGGTTGAAGGCCTGTTGCTCAGGCGCGCACGAATCATCCGTGCTGCATGCCGCCCCATCTGCTTGGCAGCAGGAGCAACGCCGGGCACGGGCTTGCCATCGCTGTCCACGCTGGCCAGGTCACCCACGACGAACACGTGCGGAAGATCCGGCACGCTCAGGTCTGCTTCCACATGGACGCGCCCGGCGCGATCCAGTGGCGCTCCCAGGCATCGCCCCAACGGTGAGGCGGCCACGCCCGCAGCCCAGATGACGGTGCGCGCCGCGACGAACTCGCCACCCAGGCGATAACCTGCTGAGGTGATGTCGGACACGGGCGTTCCCGTGCTCACCTCAACGCCAAGGCGTTCCAGTTGCCGGCGTGCCCGTGCCGACAGGTCGTCGGGGAACGAGGCCAATACGCGCGGACCCGCTTCGATCAAACGCACGCGAGCCTGGCCGGGATCGATATGGCGAAATTCGTTCCTCAACGTATGGCGTGCGATTTCCGCCAAGGTTCCCGCCAGCTCCACGCCGGTGGGGCCACCGCCCACCACGGCGAAGTTCAGCCATGCCGCGCGCGCCGCCGGATCGGGATCGGCCTCGGCGCGTTCGAACGCAAGCAGCAGATGCCGACGCAGATGCAGCGCGTCATCCAACGTCTTCAATCCGGGTGCGTGCGCGGCCCACGCGTCATTGCCGAAATAGGCATGGGTCGCGCCGCTGGCGAGGATCAGGAAGTCGAACGCGATCTCGCTGCCATCGCCCAGATGGACTCGCCGGGCCAGCGGTTCGATGCGTTCCACCTCCGCCAGCCGCACTTCAACATTGCCCTGTCTGCGCAGGATATGCCTCAGTGGGGCGGCGATGTCAGGCGCTGACAGCCCGGCCGTGGCGACCTGATAGAGCAGAGGTTGAAACAGGTGGTGGTTGTGGCGATCAATCATCGTGATTCGCACGTCTGCGTCGGCCAACGCCCGCGTCGCCCACAGGCCACCGAAGCCGCCTCCCACAATCACCACATGCTGCTTTGCTTCGCTCATGCTCGCCTGCTCGACCAAAGTAGGTGCACATCCGCGATGGTGATGCGGTGCGCATCCATCATACGGTGCGACGGTTTCCCGCGTCGTCCGGTATGTTGGCCCGCCTACTGGCGCATCGCCTTCAGTACAGATCCATGGGATCCACGTCGAGGGACCAGCGCACGCGCCGCGCCTCCGGCAATGCGAACAGCGCCGGCATGGCAATGTCGAGGAGCTGATGCAGTCCGCGTCGTTCGCCGCTGCTCAGCAGCAACTGCTGCCGATGGTAGCCAGCCCGTCGCGGCATCGGCGCCGGCAACGGGCCTTGTACTTCCACCGCGACGCCAGCGCCCTGCAATATGCGCTTGCTGGCCTGCAGAAACGAATGCGCATCCTCCACGTGCTGGGATTCTGCGCGGATAAGCGCCAGGTGGGCGAAAGGCGGAAAGCCAGCGGCACTGCGCTGTTCCAGCTCGCTGTCGGCAAATGCGTGGTAGCCGCCCTGAATCAGGGTGGTCAGCAAGGGGTGGGTCGGATGATGCGTCTGCAGCCAGACTTCGCCAGGCTTGTCCGCGCGCCCGGCGCGCCCGGCTACCTGGATCAACTGCTGGGCCATTCGTTCGCTGGCGCGAAAGTCGGCGGAAAACAAACCTTCGTCGATGCCCACCACTGCCACCAGGGTCAGATGCGGCAGGTCGTGGCCCTTGGCCAGGATCTGTGTTCCCACCAGGATGCCGGGTGCCTCGCCCAGCTTTCCCAGCTGTTTCGCCAGGCCGTCCCGTCGCTGTGTCGTGCCGCGATCGATGCGGATGACGGGCACCTGCGAGAAGGCTTCAACCAGATGCTCCTCCAGACGTTCGGTACCCACGCCTTGTGGCTGCAGTGCCAGCCCGCCGCAGTCCGGGCAGGCCAACGGCGCGCTCTGGCGGGCGCCGCAGTGGTGGCATTGAAGGCGGTGTCCGCCGCCATGGACAGTCATCGGCGAATCGCAGCGATGGCAATGCGCGCTCCAGCCACAGTCGTGGCAGAGCAGGATGGGCGCGTAGCCGCGGCGGTTCTTGAACACCAGCACTTGGCCGCCGGCCTCCAGGGCCTGGGCGATACCCTGCCGCAACTCGGGGGACAAGCCCGCCTCGAGGGGGCGCTTGCGCACGTCCAGCACGCGCACGCGGGGTGGCCGCGCATTGCCGGCGCGTTGGCGCAAGCGCAGGTGACCATAGCGGCCGCTGCGCGCGTTGTGCAGCGACTCCAGCGAAGGCGTCGCCGTGCCCAGCACCACCGGGATATCGAGTCCCTTGGCGCGCACCAGCGCAAAGTCGCGCGCGTGGTAGCGGATGCCGTCCTGCTGCTTGTAGCTGCCGTCGTGTTCTTCGTCGACGACGAGCAAGCCCGCCTTGGGCAGCGGCGTGAACACCGCCGAGCGCGTACCGACGACGACGCTCGCCTCGCCACGTGCGCACGCGGCCCAGGTGCGCGCACGCTCGTTGTCATTCAAGCCCGAGTGCAGCACGTGCACCGGCACGCCGAGGCGATTGCGGAAGCGCGCCAGCGTCTGCGGAGTCAGTCCGATCTCCGGCACCAGCACCAGCGCCTGCTCGCCGCGTTCCAGGCAGGCGGCGATGGCGTGCAGGTAGACCTCGGTCTTGCCACTGCCGGTAACACCGTCCAGCAGGAAGCTGGCGAATCCGCGACTGGCCGAGATGGCCGCCACCGCCGCTTGTTGTTCGGGATTGAGCTCCGGCCCGGACTGGGGCGCAGCGCGGGCCAGTTCGTCCAAGGGCCTGGCCTGGCGCGTCACCAGCCCCCGCTGCTCCAGCGATCGCATCGTGGCCCGCCAACCGGGCAACTGGCTTTGCAGGCTGTCCTCACTGAGCGCGCCCGCACGCAGCAGCTCCGCCAGATGACGGGGGCGGCTACCGGGGCGCAAGCGATCGATACCGGTGGCCCCCGCCTCACTCAGCTGCCACGCGGAGCTCTGCTGGGCCTGCGGCAGCGGCTCGCCCTGGCGCAGTGGGGACGGCAGGGCGGTGGCGAACACTTCACCCAGCGGCGCGTGGGTATAACGCGCCAGCCAAAGCAATGACTCGCGCAACTCTCCCGCCAGCAACGGTGCTTCGTCCAGCCAGGCCAGCGCCTGCTTCAGATCCGGCCGACCGTCGGCGGTGGGCGCGCCCACTTCGGCGACCCAGCCGACCAGTTCGCGATTGCCGAACGGAACCCGGATGCGGCAGCCAACATCCTGCACACCGGCACGCCGCCCGGTCGAGTCTGCCGGCGGCAGGTAATCGAACAGGCGCGGCAAAGGCACGGGTAGCGCAACGCGCAGGACAGTGGAATCAATCATCTGTACGCCAGTGTAAACGGCCCGTCGCCGACGCCGGGTCCGTCCGCGGTTTGCGCGATCAAGCTGCCTGTAAGTTGACGAAGATCACGCAAGTGCCGGCCACTCAAAGGGATTCCGGCTTATCCACACAAGCTGTGGATAAATCTGTGCATGTCGGCTTTGCTCCACGCGCACAAGAGCCATTTTCAGGCCTCGTCCGGAAGTTGGCTAAAAAAACGCCACAGACACTTTTGCCTTGTAAAACAGCGGCTTGAATGTGAAACCTATCTGAAATGTGGCCGGAAGGCCGCCGCAGCCCAGCGTGGATGACAGTCGCGTGACCGCTGTGCACAACGCAATTCCGCGAAACCCTTGTCCCGCTTGGGAGAGCAGAATTCGAACCGGTGTCAAGCACGTGCGAATCACACTCGCCGGCTATCATGCAGCCACGATGAGTCCCCTCGTACATGCCTGAAACGCCACTCCCTCCCGCTGCCCTGGTGGCCTTTCTACGAGGCGTGGAGCGGCGCGCCGCCCTGTTTGCCGAACTCCAGGCAGGTGATGCCGAAGTGGGCGACCTGGCGGTCGCTACCGCGATGCACCAGTTCCAGGCCGAGGCCGCTCCGCTGCCGATGGCCGACTGGCCGCGCCGGTTCTGGCAGCGGTTGATCAACGCGACCAGTCTGCGACAGCCGGCCTCCGGTCGCTGGTCCGGTGAGGTGGCGCATCTGGGAACCCTGGCAGGCCACGACCGCTTGGTCCTGCTGACCCGGCTGGCGGCGGGCCTGCCCGAAGACGAGGCGCTGGAAGTGCTGGCGGTCGACCAGATCCATTACCGCTCCGCGTTGGCGGCTGCCTGCCCGCGTGATGCCGATGGCGCCGCCGATGCGCAGGCCTGGCGGCAACTGGCGGAAGCGATCCAAGCGCGGATGAAGGAGCTCTCGCAGGAGCGCATGGCGCGGCTGGCCCGGCTGCGCGACCACGCCTTGCAGCCGGCCACAGCGCCGCGTCGTGCTGCCGCAACGGTTTCCCTGCCGCGCAATGAAATGCCTGCCGCCGCCGGCAAGCCATCGCGCCGGTGGAACATGCTCTGGGTCCTGGTGGTGCTGGTGTGCTGCCTGGCCTTGGCGGCGACCTTCGTGCCGCGCGATTGGTGGCCACAGCAACTGCGTGGGCCGGAACCGTCCGCCGAGCCGCGGTTGGGCCTGGCTGAAGACCCGGACATCCGTACCCAGCACTTGCCACCCGCCGAAGCGCCGGCCAGCGTGCTGACGCCGGAAGAAAGCCTGGCCACCCATCCCGATTTGCCCATGCTGCGCGACAGCGAATTCGAACTGAGCCAGCAGGCCGATCTGCTGGCCTGGTACGCCGCAGGCGCGCAAATCGAAGGACAGGCCCAGGCCGAGACGCCACCACGCGCGGATGTGCCACAACAAGAGGAAGGCCGTGACACGACCTTCTGACGCGTCAACGCGGCGCCTGTGGTTGTTGCCGCTGCTGCTGGCCGGGCTCGGCGCGGGCAGCGCGCAGCCGATGGCAGCGTCCATGCAAGCCACTGTCGATACGCATCTGCGCGCCTGGCAGGCGATCCCCACCGGCCAGCAGCATGCGTTGCAGACGCGCCTGCAAGCATGGGATGCCCTGCCACTCGGGCAGCGCGACGATCAGCGCAGCCGTTACCAGGCGTGGTTGGCCCTGCAGGAGACCGAGCGCGCCCGCCTGCGTCAGAGCGCCCGCGAGTTCGCCTTGTTGCCCGCCACCGAGCAGACGCGCTTGCGCGTGGTCTTCGAGCATCAGGACGCCATGCAGCAACAAGGGTGGCGCTTGGGTCCGGCCTTGGGCGCGGACTGGCCGCGCCTGCAGCCACTGTTCGCCTTCGTGCCGCCGGGGCAGCGGGCTGACGTGTTGATTGCGCTCAAGCAGACCGATCCCGCGCAACGCGATGATCTGGCCGCACTGGCGCAGCGCATACCCCCGCAGTCACGGGACGGCTTCCGGCGTGAATGGTTGAAGCAGCCAGCCACTCAACGCGCCGCCTGGTTGCAGCACCGCCGCAACCAGTGAACCACGGTCAGTTGATGAAGCTGCTGATCCCCACGAAGGCGGCAGCGAACGCGACCAGCACCAGGTAGACCGTACCGATGATCAGGTACTTCAACACGGTCAGCCACCAGGCTTGCGCGTAGACGCGCTTCTGCATGATCAGCAGATAGATCGGCATCCACCACCAGATCACGAATTCGATCACACCGATGACCACGCCCACCCACGCGGCGTACGGCGAAATCCAGTTGTCCAGCATCACCAGCACGCACAAGGTCAGCAGCGCCAGGCACAACCAGGCGTGGCTGTAGAGCGCCACCACCAGGTGTTCCAGATAGCTGCGGTGGGTTTCGATGTAGGCCAGCTTCAGGAAAATCGCGAAAATCGGCACCAGGAAGAACAGCGCCGTGGGAATCGCACCCATGATCGCGTGCTTCATCAGTTCGGGATCTTTCTGGAAGCGCTCCCAGTTGTCTGACGCACGCTGGCCTTTCTTGTCCAGCCAACGCTGGAAGAATCCCGAATCCGCCGAAGGCTTGCCCAGGGTGTGGCCGGCCACGGTCACCTTGGGCGCGGGCTTGGCGGCCGCGCTGTCGGCCTGGGCCGCTTCGGGCGCCACCTTGTCCTGCGCGGACGGCGCATCCTCGACGCTGTCCTCGACCGGTCCGGTCTGCTCCACCGGCAGGCGCAGTTCGGGATGCTTGGGGTCCAGCTCCTTGATGCGTTCGCGCGCCTGCTTGCGCATGGCCTCCACACTGCGATCAAAGCCGGTGGCGGCGCCAGGAATGCCTTGTACGGCTGCTTTGCCCTGCCACAGACCGCGGATGGCGTCATCGCGATCCTGGATCACTTCTTCGGCGGTCTTGGCGTCATTGAACGCATTGCGTGCGTTGACTTCGGCGGTGTTCCCGGTGCCGCCCTCGGCCTCGCGCTCGCCAAAACTCACTGCGTACTGGGCCAGGAAGAAGGTCAACACGCTCAGGATCACGAACAAGCGCAGCGGCGCCACGTAAGGCGCGCGATGTCCTGACAGATAGCTATTCGCCAACCGGCCCGGCGACCACAACGCGCGCAGCGTGCGGAAGATGCGGCCGTCCAGATGCCAGAACGATTCGAACACTTCCTCGATCGCGTGGCCCAGATTGCGCAGCGGATTGTGCGAGGACTGTCCGCACTGATGGCAGAACTGGCCTTGCAGCAGGGCCGTGCAGTTTTCGCATGCAGGCGGGCCGGCGTGCGTCAGGACGTCGTTGCTCATGTGCGGTTTGTGATTCCCCGGGACCAAGCGGGTAAGATACCGGCCTCCCGTGACCCGGTGCCAGCGCGCCCGCGCGACCGTAGTCCGGCGGTCTCCCCCCATGTCGTCCTCACTTCCCCGCTCGCCGACCTTCGGCGACGAGGTTCGCACCTCCGCGAAGCTGGCTTTGCCCCTGGTCCTGGGTCATGTATCCACCGGGCTGATCGGCTTTGTCGACAATGTCATCGCCGGACATCACGGCACCGCCACGCTGGCCTCGGTCACCGTGGGCACGGCCCTGCTGTGGCTGCCGATGATGGTGCCGATCGGTACCTTGATTTCGCTGACCGCATCGGTCTCCGAACTCGATGGCGCCAAGCGCCGCGACGAGATCGCGCCGTTGTTCCGCCAGGCGTTGTGGCTGGCGCTGGGGCTGGGCGCGTTGATGTTCGCGTTCCTGAGCGTGGCCCCTTACGGTTTGAAGTGGTTCGGCATCGCACCCGAGATCATTCCTGGCGCCACCGACTTCCTGCACGCAATCCGTTGGGGCGTCCCCGCGCTGACGTTCTATTTCTGCATGCGCTATCTGAGCGAAGGCATGCACTGGACGCTGCCGACCATGGTGCTTGGCTTCGGTGGCCTGCTGGTGCTGGGGCCGGTTGGCTATGTGCTGACCTTCGGCAAGTTCGGCTTTCCGGAAATGGGCGCCGGCGGGCTGGGTGTCGCCTCGGCGTTGACCATGTGGCTGCAGGCGATCTGCTTCGCGCTGTACCTGTGGCATTCGAAGCGCTTTGCGCCGCTGCACTTGTTCAGTCACTTCGAGCTGCCCAAGCGCGCCGCGATCGGCCAGCTCCTGCGCACCGGCCTGCCGATCGGCATCACCGTGTTGATGGAAGGCAGCCTGTTCATCGTCACCGCGCTGCTGATTGCCCGCTTGGGCGCGATACCCGCTGCCGCGCACCAAATCGCCATCAATGTGTCCGCGCTGTGCTTCATGGTGCCGATGGGTGTGGCCGAGGCCACCACCGTCCGGGTGGGTCACGCCCTGGGGTCGCGCGACCCGCTCGGCATCCGCCGCGCCGCCCACGCCGGCTACGCCATCGTCCTGTGCACGCAGGCGCTGTCAGCCCTGGTGCTTCTGTTCGGCCATGACGC
This sequence comes from Pseudoxanthomonas indica, assembly GCF_900167565.1. Classification (NCBI taxonomy): domain Bacteria; kingdom Pseudomonadati; phylum Pseudomonadota; class Gammaproteobacteria; order Lysobacterales; family Lysobacteraceae; genus Pseudoxanthomonas; species Pseudoxanthomonas indica. The sequence continues at coordinate 1,753,103 of NZ_FUZV01000001.1, read as the reverse complement.
CGTGGTGTCGCTCTATACCCAGGATCTGGCGGTGGCCACGCTGGCCGGCAGCCTGCTGCTGTTCGCCGCCGCGTTCCAGTTCCCGGACGGTATCCAGGTGCTTTCGGCCGGCGCCCTGCGGGGGCTCAAGGACACCCGCGTGCCCATGTGGCTGGCCATGGTCTCCTACTGGGGCCTGGGCATGCCGCTGGGCGCCGGGCTAGGCCTGGGCCTGGGCTGGGGGCCGCAAGGCATGTGGCTGGGCCTGATCCTGGGCCTGACCGCCGCCGCCATCAGCCTGGGCTGGCGTTTCAACCGCAGCAGCCGCCGCCTGCTGGCGGCGCCCATGCCGCTTGCCGACACGGTGACTTAAGGGGCATGCCTCCGTCACCCGCGAACCGCTAAGCTGTTCACGAGTATCCGGAGCTTTGCCACCATGAATCAGCCTGTCCGCCGCGGACCCGTCGCCAGCTTCTTCGTTGGCGCGTGGAATGTGGTGAATTTCGCCCGCAAGTTGTTCCTCAACATCCTGTTCTTCGGCTTCCTGTTCTTCCTGCTGCTGGTCATGCTGCTGGTCGCGGGCATGAAGTCCGGTGGCGGAGCCGCGCCCCTGTTCGATCGCACCACCCTGGTGGTGGCACCGGAAGGCCGCCTGGTCGAGCAATACAGCTCCGACCCGGCCACCCGCGCGCTGGCCAAGCTGATCAACGACAAGGAAGCCGAGGAAATCCAGCTGCGTGACCTCGTGCGCGGCATTGATGCCGCCAGCAAGGACAAGCGCATCGAACGCATGCTGCTGCGCGTGGATCGCCTGCAACCCACCGGCTACGCCTCTTTGCGCGAAGTGGCCGCGGCGCTGCAGCGCTTCCGCGCTTCCGGCAAGCAGATCGTGGCGTTCGGCGAAAACGTCGGTCAGCTGCAGTACCTGCTGGCCGCGCAGGCCAACGAGGTGTACCTGGATCCGATGGGTGGCCTGCTGCTCGAAGGCCTGGGCCGCTACCGCCAGTATTTCCGCCAGGCCCTGCAGGAAAAGCTGGGCGTGGACGTGCACGTGTTCCGCGTCGGCGAGTTCAAGTCGGCGGTGGAGCCGTACGTGCTGGACGCCGCCTCCAAGGAAGCCAAGGAAGCCGACCTGTTCTGGATGAACGATGTCTGGCAGCGCTATCTGGCTGATGTGGCCAGCGCCCGCAAGCTGGAGCCGCAGCAGTTGGCGTCCGGCATCGACACGCTGCCCGAAGGCATCGCCGCCGCCGGCGGCGACCTGGCGCGCTTCGCCCTGCAGCAGAAGCTGGTCGACGGCCTGAAGACGCGCGAGGAAGTGGAGAACCTGCTGATCGAACGCGGCGTGGCCGACGAGGATTCCGATACCGGTTTCCGCGCCGTGTCGCTGGAAGGCTATCTGACCCATATGGATACGCAGCGTCCGCCGACCCTGGACTCGCGCCCGCAAGTAGCCGTGGTGGTGGCCGAAGGCGAGATCGTCGACGGCGAACAGCCGGCCGGTCGCGTTGGCGGCGAATCCACTTCCGCGCTGCTGCGTGAGGCGCGCGATGACGATGACGTCAAGGCCGTGGTGCTGCGCGTGGATTCCCCGGGTGGCGGCGTGTTCGCCTCCGAGCAGATCCGTCGCGAAGTCGCCGCCTTGAAGGCAGCGGGCAAGCCGGTCGTGGTCTCGATGGGCGACCTGGCCGCCTCCGGTGGTTACTGGATTTCGATGAACGCCGATCGCATCTACGCCGATCCGTCGACCATCACCGGTTCCATCGGCATCTTCGGGATGATTCCGACCGTGCCGCGCACGCTGGAAAAGATCGGCGTGCATACCGACGGCGTTGGCACCACGCGCTTTGCCGGTGCGTTCGACATCACCCGTCCGCTGGATCCGGCGGTGGGCCAGATCATCCAGTCGGTGATCAACAAGGGCTATGCCGATTTCACCGGCAAGGTAGCGCAGGCGCGCAAGAAGCCGGTGGAAGCGGTGGACGAAGTCGCACGCGGCCGCGTGTGGAGCGGCGCGCAGGCCAGGGAACGCGGCCTGGTCGACGAACTGGGTGGCATGCAGGCGGCCATCGATGACGCGGCCAAGCGTGCCAAGTTCGCCAAGGCTGACGATTACCGCGTGCGTTACATCGAGCAGTCGGCATCGCCGTTCGAACAGTTCCTCGGTCGCATGGCCAGTACCCGCATGGGCGCACTGTGGCTGAAGGATTCGGACATGGCGCGAGCCGTGCTGGCCAAGCGCCTGCCGGAAGGCGAGACCCAGCTGCGCTTTGTCGAGGAGGCGATCCAGAGTCGCCAGGGATCGCCGGTGAAGGCATTGGCGTACTGCTTCTGCGGTTACTGAGCAGCGACGCTTGACAAGAAAAGGCCTCCTTGCGGAGGCCTTCTTCTTTGCGGGAACCGGTGCGCGGATCTTTCAGCGGACTTGGGCGAATCGCCTCATTGCGTTGTGGCCGCATCAATCGCGGCGCGCTGTTGATCGGCGGCTTTCTGGGTGGCGTCCTGCACGGCGCGCGCCTTGTCCAAAGGTGCCTGGATGGCATCGCGCATCTGCGTTGCCTTGGCGTCACCGGCGGCATCGGCGGGCGCCGACTGCGCGGTGGGTTCCGGTGGCTGTTCCGTGGGCGGCGGCGTGGGGCGGCAGGCGCCCAGCATCAGCGTGGCCAGGACCAGCAAAAACGGTACAAGGAACCTCGGTTGCGGCTTCATGCGGCACTCCGCCTGGACGTCAGCGGCTATGCTACCCCCATTCCAATGACGTGTCCGACAACGGGAGTGGCGGCATGGCGACACATCGCTGGCGACTGGATGGCCAGATTGCCCTGATCACCGGTGCGAGCGCCGGCATTGGCCTGGCCATTGCACGCGAACTGCTGGGCCTGGGGGCCGACACGCTGCTGGTGGCGCGCGATGCCGATCTGCTCGACGCCGCACGCGAAGAACTGATGGAGGAATTCTCCGACCGCACGATTGCCGTGCTGGCGGCGGACGTGGCTGACGACGAGGATCGTCGCGCCATCCTCGACTGGGCCGAAGATCATGCCGACGGCTTGAACCTGCTGATCAACAACGCCGGCGGCAATGTCACGCGCGCTGCCATCGAGTACAGCGAAGACGAATGGCGCGGCATTTTCGAGACCAACCTGTTCTCGGCGTTCGAGCTTTCGCGCTATGCGCATCCGCTGCTGACGCGCCATGCCAGTTCTGCCATCGTCAACGTGGGCAGCGTGTCGGGAATAACTGCCGTGCGCAGCGGTGCGCCCTATGGCATGACCAAGGCGGCACTGCACCAGCTGACCCGCAACCTGGCGGTGGAATGGGCCGAAGATGGCGTACGGGTCAACTCGGTCGCGCCGTGGTATATCCGCACACGTCGCACCTCGGCGCCGCTGGCCGATCCGGACTACTACGATGAAGTGATCGCGCGTACGCCGATGCGGCGCATCGGCGAGCCGGAAGAAGTTGCGGCGGCGGTCGGCTTCCTTTGCCTTCCCGCCGCCAGCTACATCACCGGCGAATGCATCGCCGTGGACGGAGGCTTCCTGCGCTACGGCTTCTGAGCCGCTGCGTGGTCCGGCGCCTGGAACACCACCTTGCCTTGATCGTCGAGGATCTCGAAGCGAGGTTCACCGGCGGCATCCACCTGCATGCGGATGCGATCGCGGCCATTGGCATCGGCCAGGCGGATCTGCGCATTGTTGCGTTCGTTCTGGATCAGGATGCGGGTCTGCGTTTGCCGCACCGCATCGCGCACCGGCAGGCTGGCCGGCATCGCCTGGTTGATCTGCAGACCGCTGCTGATCGGCTCGCCGTCCGCGCCGATGCGGGTCATCAGCCCGATCGCATCCATGTTGGGATTGTCGAACGCCAGCGCGGACACCTTGCCGGCCTCGACATCGGTCAACGCCAGGCCGCCCACTTCATTGCCCTTGCGGTCGTAGAACACCACGCCAGCCGGTGATACCGCGCGCTTGAAGGTCTGTCCATTGAGCATGGGCGGCGGGAAGCGTTCCTGATTGGCGATCACCAGGCGGACTTTGCCGTCCTCATCGACGATGTTGATGCGGTGGGCCGAAACCTCGTCGAAACGTTGCGGCGGTGCCTTGAAGGCAGTGAGCGCCAGCACGATGAAGGCGGCGGTCATCACGGCGCAATACCAGCGCAGCTGGCGCATCTGGCGCAGCATGCGCGCCGACTCGATCCCGTCCATGTGGACTCCCCTGTGAGTGAGTCCCGGATTCTAGGTCAGGCGCGCCTCAACGCCCAGCACAGTTGCTCTCAGCGAGGATGCGTTGCGCGCGCTCGAACTCGGCGCGATTCTTCTGCTCGCTTTCGGGGCGGGTGAAGCGCCAGGCCACTTCGGCTTCGTCGTGGCGTTTCTTCCAGGCTTCGCACAGGCCTTCGTCGGCAATCGGTGCGCAGTTGTCGCGCACCACTTCGCAGGCATTGCCGGCGCCATTCTGCGGATTGCCGTCCAGACCGACGGTGCGCAATGGCAGGCAGCGCTCCTGCGGCTCGCTGTCTTCGGTGACGTAGGTGCTGGATTCGCGCGTGGTGCAGCGGAACAGTTTGGGCGGTGGCAGTTTGGCCAGATCACCGGGCGCTGGTTGGGTGGTGTCGCCATCGGCGGACGGCGTCGCGAGATCGACCGACACTTGCGACGAGGGCGCAGGTGCAGCTGCAGGTGAGGGCGCGGGCGCTTTGGCGGCGGGCGCCTTGTCGACCATGGGCACGGTGGTGATGGACTGCATCAGCTTTTTTTCCTGATGCACGCCCTTGGGACACGGCATGTTCTGCATTGTCACCGCGCCGCCGGCGTCGGTGCAGCGGTAGATCGCGACGTCTCCCGCATGAGCGGGAGACGCGAGCAAGGCAAACATCAAGAAAAGCCAAGTACTGCGCATTCAAGGATTCCTGCAATCGTTGGCCATGCGTGCGTCAATCCCGCGCTGTTCGAGATCGAGCGTGCGGCGTTCACTCGGCATGGCGCTGCCATAGCGGCGAAGGATCTCATATCGGCGATCGGACAGGCGTGCGCAGGTCTCGGCCTGCGGCAGCATGTGGCAGACATCGCGCACCCAGGTGCCTCCCACGGGCACCACCCCGACCACCGGCGGACGCGGCCGATCCGGCGGTGGCGTGCCGGGCGGGGGCGTGGTAGGCGGACGCGGGCCACCCCCCACGCCGCCGCCGCGTGGCCAGAAATAGCCGTAGCCCACCCAGGATTCCCAGCGCGCCTGGCCTTCGCCGGTTTCGTTGGTGTAGCGGCTGCCATCCGGCGCTTCGCATTCGTACATCGGTCGCGGCGGTGCGCGGTACACCACCGGCGGTGGCGCGGACGCGGGGGCGATAGGCGCGGTTGGCGTGCTTGTCTGCACCGCCGGCGCGCTCGACTGTGCCGGATCCCGCGGCCGCTGCATGCTGCGTGCCTGCTGCTTTTCGCCGGGTGGGCAGGGCGAATCGCGCAAGGTCAGCTGGCCTGTTGCGTCCTCGCAGCGGTAGATCACCAGTTCCTGCGCATTCACGGCCATCGCGGCCATCAGCAGCAGTGGGAGTGAGGCGAAGGCGCGGACGACGGGCATGCCGGCATCTTGCGCGCGCGCTGGCGGGGCGGCAATGCAGTGCGGAGAGGGGTGGCCCGCAGACAATGGCCGCCGGGGCGCAGATCGGCACAGGCGCGCTCAGGCGCGCAGGGATTGCCCGCTGCGAGCATCGCGGATCGGCGTGGGCGTGGTCAGCCCGCCGGTCTCGCCTTCGCTCACCCCGGCCACGCGCGCCAGCAGTTGCGGGTCGAGATCCTCGCGGCGGGTCACCGCCGGCTGGCCCGACAGGTTGGCGCTGGTCGACACCAGCGGCCCGCCGAAGGCCCGGCACAGCGCCACCACGGTGGGGTGGGCGCTGACCCGCACCGCCAGGCTGTCGTGATCGCCCGTGATCCAGCGCGGTACCTGCGGCGTGGCGGGCATGACCCAGGTGTTGGGTCCCGGCCAGCTCTCCAGCACCGCGGCCAGCCGCGCTGCCGGCAGCGCGCCCAGATCCAGGCAGGGCCGTAGCTGATCCAGATCCGCGGCGATCAGGATCACGCCCTTCTCGACCATTCGCTGCTTGACGTCCAGCAGCCGCATCACGGCGGCTTCCTGGAACGGATCACAGCCGATGCCCCAGACCCCTTCGGTCGGATAGAGGATCACGCCGCCAGCGCGCAAGGCGATCACGGCTTCCTCGTTGCTCAGTCTGCCTGCGGGCATGCCATGGCACTCCGATGGGCCCGCGCAGGCGCGGGCCAAAAACTCAGAACGGCGCGTCGGACTTCTTCGCCACGCGCTTCTTGCCTGGCTCGATCCTGGTCGGCGTCAGCAATGACTTGGCAGGCTCGGGAGCGGCGGGGAGGGCCTTCTTGACTGCCTTTTTTGCCGGGGCTTTCTTGGCGGCGGTTTTCTTGGTGGCCTTCTTGGCAGCCGCCTTCTTCGGCGCGGCTTCCTTCTTGGTGGCAGCGGCCTTCTTGGTGGCAGCGGCCTTCTTGGCCGGCGCCTTCTTGGCCGCGCCCTTCTTGGCACCAAAGCCGCGACGTGCCGGCTTGCCGGTTTCTTCCAGCAATTGCTGTACTTCGGCCAGGGTCAGCGACGCCGGCTCGCGATCCTTGGGAATCTTGCCGTTGAGCTTGCCGTCGCTGATGTACGGACCAAAGCGGCCGTTCAACACCTGGATGTCGCTGCTGTCGAATTCCTTGATGATCCGGTTGCGGGCGATTTCTTCCTTCTCGTTGATCAGGAAAACCGCGCGCGCCAGATCGATCGTGTACGGATCATCTTCCTTCTTCAGCGAGGCGTAGACGCTGCCGCGCTTGGCGAACGGGCCAAAGCGGCCGATGCCAACGCTCACTTCGTCCTCGCCATCCAGGCCCAGCTTGCGTGGCAGCTTGAACAGCTCCAGCGCCTCTTCGATCGAGATGGTGTGCATCGACTGGCCGGGACGCAGCGAGGCGAACTCCAGCTTCTCGTCGGTGTCCTTGTCGCCGATCTGCGCATACGGCCCGTAACGGCCCAGGCGCACGCTGACCGGCTTGCCGCTCTTGGGATCGGTGCCCAGATCGCGCGCGCCAGTGGCTTCGCTGCGGTCGACCGATTCCTTCTTCTCTTCGATCAGTTCCTTGAACGGGCCCCAGAACTTCTCCATCAGCGGCACCCACTCTTCCTCGCCGCGCGAGACCGCATCCAGCTCGTCTTCGAGCTTGGCGGTGAAGTCGTAGTCCACGTACTGGGTGAAGTGACCGCTGAGGAACTTGGACACCGCCCGGCCCACGTCGGTGGGCTTGAAGGCGCGGCCTTCCATTTCGGTGTACTTGCGGAACAGCAGGGTCTGGATGATCGAGGCGTAGGTGGACGGACGGCCGATGCCGTACTCCTCCAGCGCCTTGACCAGCGCCGCTTCGGTGAAGCGCGGCGGCGGCTGGGTGAAATGCTGATCGGCGTGGATGCGATCCAGCGGCACGCGATCGCCCGGCTTCATCGCCGGCAGCTTGCGGCCTTCGTCTTCGTCATCGGCGCTCTTCGTGTCCTTGCCTTCCTCGTAGACCGCCAGGAAGCCCGGGTCGATCACGGTGGTGCCGCTGGCGCGGAAGCTGTGGGCATTGCCGGCCGCCAGATCCACGCTGACCGTGTTGAGCGTGGCCGGCACCATCTGGCAGGCCACCGCACGCTTCCAGATCAGATCGTAGAGCTTGCGCTCGTCGTCGGTGAGGTAGCGCGACATCTGCGAGGGCGTGCGCAGCGCGGAGGTGGGACGCACGGCCTCGTGCGCTTCCTGCGCGTTCTTGGCCTTGGTCTGGTAGAAGTTGGGCTTGTCCGGCAGCGCCTGGGTGCCGAAGTCGCGCGCAATCACGTCGCGGATGTCGCTCAGCGCTTCCGCCGACAGGCTGACCGAGTCGGTACGCATGTAGCTGATCAGGCCGACCGTGCCTTCATCGCCCACGGCGACGCCTTCGTACAGCTTTTGTGCCACCTGCATGGTCTTGCGGGTGGTGAAGCCGAGCTTGCGCGAGGCTTCCTGCTGCAGGGTCGAGGTGGTGAAGGGCGGCGAAGGCCGGCGCTTGCGCTCCTTGCTGGCCACGTCGGTGACATGCAGCGACCCCTGCGCGGCCTGCTGGATGCGCAGGCGCGCGGCTTCGGCGGTGTCGCCGTCGGTGACGGTGAACTGCTCGAACTTCTGCCCGTCCAGCTTGGTCAGCTTGGCGGTGAAGGCCTGGCGCGGATGCGCGCACTCGGCCTCGATGCTCCAGTACTCGCGGGCGATGAAGGCTTCGATCTCCTCCTCGCGCTCGACGATCATGCGCAGCGCCGGCGATTGCACGCGGCCGGCGGACAGGCCGCGCTGGACCTTGCGCCACAACACCGGCGACAGGTTGAAGCCGACCAGATAGTCCAGCGCCCGGCGCGCCTGCTGGGCGTCGACCAGGTCGCCGGCGATCTGCCGTGGCTGGGCCATGGCTTCCTTGATCGCACGCGGGGTGATCTCGGTGAACACCACCCGGTGCACGGGTTTGTCCTTGAGCAGGCCGCGTTCCTTCAGGATCTCGGCAATGTGCCAGCTGATCGCCTCGCCTTCGCGATCCGGGTCAGTGGCCAGGAAGATGTCGTCGGCCGCCTTGGCCGCCTTGGCGATGGCATCGACGTGCTTTTCGTTCTTGTCGATCAGGTCGTAGCGCATCGCGAAGCCGTTGTCCGGGTCCACCGCTCCTTCCTTCGGCACCAGGTCACGCACATGGCCGTAGGAGGCCAGGACCTGGAAGTCCTTGCCGAGATACTTATTGATCGTCTTGGCCTTGGCCGGCGATTCAACGATGAGCAGGTGTTTGGACATGTCCTTCCGGGGGGGGGATTCAGGGACGGCGCGCGGCCGGCAAGAGTGGAGCAAGTAGGGGTGGCAGAGAAGCCGACGCCCGGAGCCAGGGCCCCGGGCGTTCAGTTTCGCTATTTAATAGTGGAATCACGCCCGGGGGGCCGGTGTCAACCCCGAGCCCGTTTCGTGAAGGCCATCACCCCGCGCAAAACCGACGTACGGTCACGCGGCGGGGGCCTTCGCCGCGCGGCCCCGGCGCGGGCGCTGCCGTTCCTGAGGCACCAGCAGGCGTCGCAGCAATCCGGCCAGTTGCTTGCGCTCCGGGGCGGTAAGCGGAGCCAACAGCTCGCGCTCGGCGACCAGGATCTTTTCGATGGCCGCATCAATGTTGCGGCGCCCGGCGGGCGTCAACTTGATCTGCACGCTGCGCCGATCCACCGGATCGGGCACGCGTTTGACCAGCCTGGCCGCCTCCAGCCGATCGATTCGATTGGTCAATGCTCCGGACGACACCAGCAGGCGGGCCTGCAACTCGTTGGGCGCCAACTGGTAATGCGGGCCTTCGCGGCGCAACGCCGCCAGCAGATTGAACTCACCACTATGCATGCGCCATGGCGCCAGCACCGCCTCTTCGCGGCGCATCACAAAGTGATTCAGTCGCAGGATGCGACCGACCACTTCGGTGCTCGCCAGCGACAATTCGGGACGTTCACGCACCCAGCGTGCGATGAGTTCATCGACATCGTCCCGCGTGGCGGCATTGTTGATTTTTGGCACGAGTGGGTGATTCCGGTTGCGACGGCGCCGGCATCATAGCACCGCCGATTCTCGAGCCATTAGTGACAATTTGTTTCGACGCCAAATAGTTTGACGTCGAGATAATTGACGCACGAAAAGAGCAACTGCTAGCTTGATTTCGATGGCGTCGGGTTTAGGGCTGGCCTGTGTGGTACGGCCGCTTCGCCATCCCGCAATCGAGGTTCAAGCAAGTGGAAATCGCACTACGAGGCGCCTACATCGATTTCAAGGACAATCCCTTCCGGAACGATCCCTCAGGCTGTCTGGTCCATGAGTCGGACGCCATCATCTGGATACGCGACGGCAAGGTCCTGCAGGTCGGACCCGCCTCCGACCTTCTCCCGCAGTTGCCGGAAGGCATACCCGTCACCCACTACCGCGACAGCGTCATCCTGCCGGGCTTCATCGACAGCCATGTGCACTACCCGCAGACACCGATCATCGGCGCCTACGGCGAGCAGTTGCTGGAATGGCTGAACAACTACACCTTCGTGGCCGAACAGGCCTTTGCCGACAAGGACGTGGCGCGCGAAGTGGCGCGCTTCTACCTGCGTGAGAACCTGCGCAACGGGGTGACCTCGGCCACGGTCTACTGCACCGTGTTCCCGCAATCGGTCGATGCCCTGTTCGAAGAGGCCCAGCCGTACGGCATGCGCCTGATGGCCGGCAAGATCATGATGGATCGCAATGCGCCGGCCGCGCTCACCGACACCGCCCAGAGCGGCTACGACCAGTCCAAGCAGCTGATCGAGCGCTGGCACGGCAAGGATCGCTTCGAATACGTGATCACTCCGCGTTTCGCGCCGACCTCCACGCCCGAGCAGCTGGAAGCCGCGGGTGCGCTTGCACGGGAGTATCCGGACACCCTGATCCAGTCGCACATCTCGGAGAACAAGAACGAGATCGCCTGGGTCAACCAGCTCTTCCCGCAGCACAAGGGCTACGCCGACGTTTATCGGCACTTCGGCCTGCTGCGCGAGCGCGCCATCTACGGGCATGGCATCCACCTGACCGAGGAGGAACTGCATCTGTTCTCCGAAACCGGCGCGGCCATCGCCCATTGCCCCACGTCCAACCTGTTCCTCGGCAGTGGCCTGTTCAACATCCGCACGGCCCTGGACGCCAAGCGTCCCGTGCACGTGGGGCTTGCCACGGATCTGGGCGCGGGCACCAGCTTCTCGCTGCTGCAGACGCTCAACGAGGCCTACAAGGTCGCCCAGCTCAATGGCGTCCCGCTCTCCGCCACCCACGCGTTCTACCAGGCCACGCGCGGTACGGCCGAAGCGCTCGGCCTGCAGGATCGGATCGGCCGCATCGCCGCCGGAATGGAAGCCGACTTTGCAGTGCTGGATCTGCAGTCGACGCCGTTGATCCGTTTCCGCATGAAGTACGCCGACAGCATCGAGGAAGCATTGTTCATCAATATGACGCTGGGCGACGATCGCGCCATTCGCGCGACCTGGGTCAATGGCGCCTGCGTCTATGACCGCGAGCAGGATGCACAACAGGAGGTGCGGGCATGAGCGAGATCTCTTCCCGTGCCACGCCCGTGGCAGAGCCCCGCCAGGGTGGCATCCGCGCCTGGTGGATCTGGGCGCTGGCGGTGACGTTCGTCATCCTGCTGTTCAACGTGCAGACCGGCTATGCGATCCTCAATTCGCGGGTGGCCGAGGATCTGCAGCTGTCGCTGGAACAGATTGGATTCGTGGCGGCGTGTTACACCTGGGTATTCGCCATCGCCCAATTGTTCAGTGGTGCGTTGCTGGATCGTGTGGGTGCGCGCAAGGTGCTGTTGCCGGCCATCGCGCTGGTGACGATGGGCGTGTTTCTGTTCGCCTTCGCCGAAAGCTACGAGATGATCCTGATCTCGCAGATCGTGCTGGCCGTGGGCTCCTGTGCCGGTTTCGTCGGCGCCGGCTACGTCGGCGGCGTGTGGTTCGGCATGGCCCGGTTCGGCTTCATGTTCGGCCTGGTGCAGCTGGTCGCCGCGCTGTCCTCGGCCTTCGGCCAGGCCGGCTTCGACGCGGCGCTGCTGCGCTGGAGCTGGCGCGAGGTGATGAACGGCTTCGGCATCTTCGGTGTGGGACTGTTGTTGCTGGCGATGTTGTTCGTCCGCAATCCCAGGCCCGTTGAGTCTTCCCGGCAACAGGGTGGCTTTGTGGCGGGCGTGCTGGCCAGCATCGCCGAGGTATTGAAGAAGCCGCAGATCTGGATCGTGTCGCTGGTCGGCGCCATCACCTTTGGCGCGGTGTTGGCCCTGGGCGTGGTCTGGATGCCGAAGCTGCTGGTGGCGCATGGCCTGTCCGAATCCAACGCCAACTGGTCCACTGCGTGCATCTGGCTGGGGTTGGCCGCAGGCAGCCCGCTGATTGCGCGCTGGTCCGATGCCACGCGCTCGCGCCGACAACCGATCATCCTGACGACGCTGGTACAGGTGGCCTTGGTGGCGGCGCTGGTCTACATGCCGATGAGCCCGATGCTGGCGATGGCGCTGTGCTTCTGCTTCGGCTTTGCCAACGCCGGGCACATGTTGTCGTTCTCGGCGGCTGCGGACATCGTGCCGCCCCGGTTGATCGGAACCTCGGCCTCCATCGTCAACGGCTCCATGTTCATCCTGGGCGGTGTGTTGATGGGGTTGCCGGGCAAATTCCTCGATGACGGCGCGACCACCCTGGCCGGCTTCCAGACAGCGATGCTGCCGTGTGTCGGCACGCTGATCGTGTCGGGCTTGCTGGCATTCGCCATCAAGGAAAGTTACCCGCGCAGCTGAGCACGTTGATGGCTGGGCCAGTCTCCCGCGAGGCTGGCCCACCCGGACCCATCGCATGAACATCCCCAATCGCATCACTCCTGCCTGGAGCAACTGGCTGCTGGCTGTGGCCTACGTGTGCCTGGTTTTCAGCTTTCAATCCGCTTACGCCATTCTCAGCCGTTCGATGGCGCAGGCGCTGGGCTTGAGCGTCGGCGACGTCGGTCTGATCGGTTCCACCTACACCTGGGTGTTCGCTGCGGCGCAGGTGGCGGCGGGTCCGTTGCTGGATCGGGTCGGCGCGCAGCGCAGCTTGCCGGCGGCATGCACCTTGTTTGTACTCGGTGTGTTCCTGTTCGGCTTTGCCGAAGACCTGCGCGGTCTGTTGCTGTCGCAGGTGCTTCTGGCTACCGGCGCCGCATTCGGCTTCATCGGCGCAGGATTTGTCGGGGGCCTGTGGTTCTCGCCGGAGCGTTATGGGCCGATGTTCGCCTGGGTGCAGTTCATGGCGTCGCTGACGGCGTTCCTTGCCCAGGGCATGGCAGCGATGCTCACGGGGCTGTTGCCGTGGAACTGGATCGTCAACGGCGTGGGCATGTGCGGGCTGGGCCTGGTGCTGCTGTTCCTGTTCTTCCTGCGCGACCCGCCGGGCACGCAGACGCGCGGCTGGCCACGACGTCCTCTGCAGTTTCTCGGTTCGGTGACGGACGATGTGATCACTACCCTGGCCTGCCGCGGCGTGCTGGCTTTGATGTTGGTGGGCGCTGCTTCCTTTGGTGTGATGCTCGCGATTGGCGTGGTCTGGGGTCCGCGCCTCGGGGAGTCACTGGGCTTGTCGTCGACGGCGAGCAGTCTCTCGGCCTCCTGCTGGCTGGGACTGGCGGTGGGTGCGCCGTTGTTCGCCCGGTGGTCCCAGCGATCACGCACGCCTGTGCGTCAGCTGCGTCTTGGTGTGTTGGCGCAGTTGCTGCTGCTGGGCTGGATCGTGTTCCTGCCGGCAGCCAGCGTGGAATGCTTCACCTTGCAGATGTTCCTGCTCGGGCTGGCCTCCGGCGCGGCGATGCTGCCTTTCACCCTGGCCACCGCGCGTGCCGGCCAGCGTTACGCCGGCACTGCGGCGGCGCTGGTCAACGGCGCGCAGTTCATCGCCGGCGGCATCCTGATCGCGCTGCCGGGGCAACTGCTGCGTATCTGGGGCGACCAGTTGTCGGTCCGCCACGCCTTGATGGCACTGCCGCTGGTGCTGGTTGCCGCGCTACCTGCCTTCCCTTTCTTGTTGCGCGTGCAGGCGTCATCGCCGGCACGGCCTCTTCTGGAGTCCGACTGAATGTCCCTTCTCGATTCAACCTTCCGCCGCGCCCTGTTGGCCGCCGGCGTTTTCTGCGGCGCGAGCTTGGCCCCCACCGACGCGTGGGCGAACGACCTGCTGCAGTTCTCCGACTTCCGGGTCACCGCGCAGGGTGGCGGCGATTTCGTGCTGGAACCTTCGCACATGACCACGCTGACGCTGGAGCAAACCACAGGCTGGAACTTCGGCGACGTGTACTGGTTCGTCGATCAATCCTGGTACGCCAACGGCCCCGATGCCAGCGGCAATGCGTCCAGCTGGTACGGCGAGTTTTCGCCACGTCTGAGCTTTGCCAAGTTGTCCGGCCGGGCGCCGGGCGAAGGTCTGATCCGCGATGTGCTGATCGCGGCGACGTTGGAGCACGGGCGCGATGCGCGCCTGACGACGGCGCAACTGATCGGCCTTGGCGTGGATTTCAATCTGCCCGGCATGGACTACGCCAACGCCAATGTGTACGCGCGCAAGCAGGTGCACGAAGGCGATTTCGACACCTGGCAACTCACCCTGGCCGGCGCGCGGCATTTCAGCGTCGGTGGTCAGCGGTTCCTGGTGGACGGCTTCATCGATTACGTCGCCCCCGGCGGTTCGCGTCACTGGAACCTGCATGTCAGCCCGCAAGTGAAGTGGGATCTCGGTGCGCGCAGTGGATCGCCAGACCGGTGGTACGCGGGTGTGGAGCTACACTACTGGAAGCACAAGTTTGGTGTGGCGCCGATCCCTGGCGTGAAAACGACCGATGAGACCGTGGGACTGATCGTGCAACGCCGCTTCTAGGCAAGCCATCAGCGCCTGCGACGCCGCACCCCCGCGGTCCAACCCCTCTTGCCTGCTACCGTGATTGCGCACCTGCGCGACACCTGGAAACGTCCCCATGTCACTGTTCGCGCCCGCCTCCCGCAAGTACGCCATTCCCGCCATCCTGATGATGGCGATCATCGTGCTGCTCTCCAATTACCTGGTGCAGTTTCCACTCAATGATTGGTTGACTTGGGGCGCCTTCAGCTATCCGCTGTCCTATCTGGTCACCGACGTCGTCAACCGGCTGGTCGGGCCGGGCTTGGCGCGGCGCGTGGTGGTGGTGGGTTTCGTGCTCGCGGTGCTGTGTTCGATCTGGTTGGCCACGCCGCGCATCGCCGCCGCCTCGGGCGCGGCCTTTCTGTTTTCGCAACTGACCGATATCGAAGTGTTCAATCGCCTGCGCCGCTCACGCTGGTGGATTGCGCCGCTGTCTTCCAACACCGTGGCCGCTTGTCTGGACACGGTGATTTTCTGGGGCATCGCCTTTGTCGGCGTCAGCGAACACTGGTTGAGCTGGGCAGTGGGGGATCTGATGGTCAAGCTGGCGATGGCGACGCTGGTGATCCTGCCGTTCCGCCTGCTGACCCGGCGCAAGGCGGGCGTGCCGCTGGAGTGGCGGCGCTGACACACAGCGCCGCGCACGACCGGATTAGTGTTGGCCCATGATGCCGGCAAACACGCCAATGGCGAGCAGGCCGATGTAGCCGACGATCATCAGGATACTCAGGCCCAGCACGATCCACGTCACCACGCCGAGTTCGCGCCGCTGCCGCTCCGGATGACCGGTGAACGCCCATTTGTCCACTACCAGGCTGTCGACCATCATGTCGTGCAAGCCTTGCTTGCGCGCGGTCAAGCCGCTCATGAACGCTGACACCAACAGCGCCACGTTGCAGGTCACCATGGCCAGGCCGAAGAAGGCGGCCCAGCGGCCGAAGCTGCGGCCCAGGCTCAGGCCTTCGCCATTGCTGCGCACCACCTTGATGCCCACCGCCATCTTGCCCAGCGTTGCGTGGCTGTCCGAAGCGGTCATCCAGCTGTAGTAGAGCGCCTGGATGCCGTAGATCAACAGGATGAGCAGCAGTGGCAGACCAGCGCCGAAGATGCCCCTGGCGTACGACTCCGGGGTAAACGCCGTGCCGAAACCGAGCAGCGCCATGCCGCCAAACAGCAGGATCATCGACACCACGCTCAGGACCATGTTGTCGATGGCCGAAGCGGCAAAGCGTTTCAGGAAGCCGGCATAGACCACGTCGCCTTCATGGCTGACGACGAACGGCTCGTAGGTGGCCGCTTGCGGTGCAGCGTAGGGGGATGCCGCGGGCGAGGCCGTCGCCGGCTCCGCTTCGATGCCCAACGTCGCACTGTCAGGCGCATTGAACGCAAGCTCGGTCGCCAGTTCGCGCGCTGGCTGCCATTGCGCCATGCCTTCGCGCCAGACCAGCGTGTCGCCATTCAACTCGCCGCTTTCCAGGCGCGCCTGCAAGTCCTGTGCATCCACCGGCCCCAGGCGTTCGTCCGCCTTGGCGTAGTACCACTGTGCCATCCGTATTCCTTGGTTTGACTAGACGCGACCCATCATGCCGCTCAGACCGAGCATGAAGAATGCGAGGAAGATCAGCAGGATCGCCACGCCGTAAAGCGCCAGCACGATCACCGTGACGGTGCCCAGCTCCGTGCGCTGGCGTTCCGGCTCGTTGGTGTAGGCCCACTTGTCCACCACCACGGTGTCGCTGATCAGGTCATGCAAGGCCTGCTTGCGTGCGGTGAAAGCGGCCATGACGTAGCCCAGGCCCAGCGGGATGGCGCTGAGCGCGGTGGCAAAGAAGCGGCCCAGCGCACGCAGGAAACTGATCGGCTCGCCGTTGCTTCGCAACACCTTGATGCCCACCGCCATCTTGCCGGGCGTTGCATACAGCAGGGTCGAATGGAACCACGCGTGGTAAGTCGCGTTGATGAGAATCGCGCAGATGGCGGTCATGATGATCTCGGCGAGTTCGCCGCCGCTGAACAGATCCGAGATCAACGCGCCGAACAATTCGGCACACAAGCCGCCGGCCACCGCCAGGATGATGCTGTCGATCACGGAGGCGGCGACGCGCTTCCAGAATCCGGCGTTGACGACGAATTCGCTGGCGCGGGCCACCGGTGCAGGGTTGTGCAGGTCCGAGTATCCCGCCGCATAGGGATTGCCGGCGGCGGCGACCGTGCCGGGATCGACGGCGGCGCGGGCGTAAACGGGTGCGGGAGCGGGAGAAGGCTCGGTGCCGAGACTGAAAACGGCGCGACCTTCATGGCCGGCACGCGGTGTCGGCGTGGGCGCTGGCGTCTGCGCCGGCGCTGCCGGTGCAGCGGGTGCTGGCGTCGAAGCTGGCGCCCATGAGGGTGCGGCCCCTTCGATCGTCGCGGGGCCTTGCGCGATCGGTTCGAACCCGGAATCGGCGGCGGCAGCCGGCTCGATCGCGGTGCGCGAAAGCACCGGCGGCGCCACCACAGGCAAGGCGCTGGCGACTTCGCTCGCGGCAATGGCCGGCAACAGTCCCAACTGCTCGGCCAGCTCCTGCAAGGGGCGCCAATGCAGCATGCCATCGCGCCAGACCAGGGTTTCCATCCCGATCCGATCGCTGTGGAAGTACTGCTTCAATTCATCTGTAGACACCGGGCCGAGCTGTTGCCGCTCGGCGCTGGCGTAGTACCAGGTAGACATGCGGTTTCCCCAAACCTATGCAGCCGCCACGTTACCGGATTCCGCATCCTTGGCAAAGCCGGCCGGGCGGTTGGCCGCGGTCAGCCGCGGCACTCCAGGGGCAGGTATCTGTCGGGGATTTCCGAGTTGCAGGTCCACTGCTGCGAGCGTGGTTCCATCGACCACCACACCGCCTTGCCGTCGATCGGCTCACGGATGCCGCGCGGCCGCAGTTCCAGGCCACAGCTGCCGTCCTCGAATTGGCCGATGGTGATCGATTCGATCAGCGGACTGGCATAGGCTTCGGGCGCCTGGAAGCCCGGTGATTCGTTGCTCGGACACACACCGTCGACCCATTGCGCGGCAATCGCCGGGCGCAGCTGCGCCGCTGCCTGGCCGGCCTGCATCAGTTTGGATTTGGCGACGTAGTCGCTATACGCGGGCAACGCGATAGCGGCCAGGATGCCCAGCACGGCGATCAGCATGAAACCGCCGACCACGCAGACCAGCGCAATCACCACACCCCGGCTCATGCCCGTTGCAGCGGGTGCCGGCCGTGGTGCGGCATAGGCAGGACGTGTGGCAGGTGCCGCGGAGGCGGGCAAGGGGGGCGGCATGCTCATGCCGGCGGGTGCAGCGGTGAGCAGGCCTTGCAGGCCCAGCTCCGCTGCGACGTTGCGCAGGGACTGCCATTGCGCCATGCCTTCGCGCCAGACCGGCGTGTCGGCCATCACCAGGCCGCGACGAAAAGCGTCGCCAATTTCCTGCTCAGTGAGTGGGCCAATATTCCGGTTCGGCCCTTCCGAATAGAACCACTGCGCCATGCTTCCCCCTGAAGCGTCGAGGCAGGGTCAGTGTACCGGTTCGGGTTCGTCGACAAACATCTGGGTTTCCATCCAGGCATAGGCGGCTTCCGAGCCAGGCTGGTTGAACAACACCATCAACACGACCCACTTGAGGTCATCCAGATCCAACTCGTCCTGGTCCAGGGCCATCGCCCGATCCAGCACCAGCTCGCGCTGATCCGCATCCAGGATGCCGTGCTGCTCCAGGAACATCAGGAAGCCACGGCCTTCCACATCGAGCTTTTCCAGCTCCGGACCATGGAATATGCGGGTCGGCCCGCCCACGCGCGGCTGCGCCGCGCCCGGCCGTTGTTCGGCAAGCGCGTCCAGCCAATCGAAGGCCTTGTTGATTTCAGCGGGACTGAAGCCTGCCTGGATCAACCCGTTCTGCAGGGAGTCGCGGTCGCGGATCGGGTCCGCATCTTCGGTGAAATAGTGTTCGAACAGGTAAAGCAGGACGTCAAGAATGCTCTCTTTCATTGCCCCTCGGCCTGCGCTCGATGGCGCTGTGGAGGAAAGAAACTAGCTTCTACGGCTATATCGGCCGTGTTCGACCGAAATCCACCCATCCAGTTCCATGGCCAGCAGCATGGAGGACAGTGAGGCAACCGTCAATCCGGTCCTTTCAAGCAGACAATCCATAGGGGTTGGGTCTGGGCCCAGCGCCAGCCACAAGCACTGGTAGTCAGGGCTGAGCTGGGAGGGCGCGGTTGCCGACCCGGGAACGTGCTGTGATTCAGTTTCGTGCAGGCGCGCGCGCAGCAGGTGACCTAGGTCGCGGGCGGGTCCGGACAGGGCTTCGATGACTTCGCCCGGCTCCTCCACCAGCCCGGCACCCTCGCGGATCAGGCGATGGCAGCCCCGCGACAGCGGGTGACGGATGGAGCCGGGCAGGGCGAACACCTCGCGGCCGCATTCTGCCGCCTGACGGGCAGTGATGAGCGCGCCGGACTTTTCGCCGGCCTCGACCACCAGGGTGCCCAGGGACAGCGCCGCCAGGATGCGATTGCGGCTGGGGAAATGGCTGGTGCGGGCATGGGTGCCCGGAACGAACTCGCTGACCACCGCGCCTTGCCTGGCAATGCGCCGGTGCAGCGGGCGGTTTTGCGCGGGGTAGGTCAGATCCGGCCCGGTGCCGACCACCGCCACCGTGCAGCCTGCTTCACGGGCCAGTGCCGCCTCGTGCGCGGCGGCATCGACCCCGCTGGCCAGGCCACTGGCCACTGCGAGGCCGGCGTCGACAAAGGCGCGGCTGAAAAACGCCGCATGGTCACGGCCGGTGGCCGTGGCCGCACGGCTGCCCACGATGGCCACCAAAGGGCGCCACAGTGCCGTCGGGTCGCCATCCACGAACAGTGCGACGGGCGGACTGCTGCAACGACGCAACAGCGCCGGGTAGTCGGGCTCGTGCCAACCGAGCAGATGGTGCCCGGGATGATCCAGCCAGGCCAGGGCGTGGGACAGCACATCCCGATCAGGCGCATGCAGGCTCGCCCGCTGTTGCGGATCCAGGCCGGCGTCACGCCATGCGCGCGGACCGGCGGCCAGGGCCGCGGCCGGCGTGCCGTGCCGTTCCAGCAGCGCGCGACGGGGCGCCAATGCGCCTCCGCTCATCAACAACCGCAACAGCGGGGCATGGTCCTGGCTCATCGGCACAGGCTAGGCCGCAAACGAAAACGGCGCCCTCAGGCGCCGTCTCGTTGTGCTGTAGGAAAACCCCGCGCCCGGATGCGCTCAGTAGGTGGCGTCCGGATGCTTGAGCTCGTAGCCCACATGGCTGGGCTTGATGCCTTCCATCACCAGGCCATAGCTGACCTTTTCGAAGGTGCGGAAGATCATCACGTGGCCGACGTACTCGTCCGGCAGGCTGACGCGACCGGCGCCACTACGCGGCTGGTCGTCCAGACGCGAGGAGTTCGGCCAGCGCACGTCATTGTTGACGTGGCTGCCCTGCCGCCAGATGGACAGCACGGTGCCGTTGTCCAGGCCTTCGCGGCTGCCGCCGGAAATGGCGACCACATCACGCGGACCACCGGCCACCAGCGCCGAGGCGACAGCGGCGATCTGCAGCTTGCCTTCCGAAATGCCCACGCTGGGGGCATGCGGGAAGAATTGCAGGTCGTACGGCTTGGCCTGCACCGGCACGATGCGATCGCCCACGCGGACTTCCTTGCCACTGTCCTGCAGGGTCAGGCTGATGGTCTCGGTGCCCGGCACCAGGCCGCGGGTGACCGTACCGACATTGACCTGCTCCAGCTCATAGCCCAGCAGCTCGACCGGGCCACCATCGGCCAGGGCCGAACTGTTCCAGAGGCTGTCCAGGCCACCGGCCGGCGCGCCCTTGATGCGGCGACCGCGGAAGTCCAGGTCCTCGCTGTAGGTGAGGTACTCGCCGCTGGAGTTCACGTGGGTCTGGGTATAGCGCTGGGTCGGACGAACGACCGCATAGCGCTCGCCGACCTGCGCCTGGTCCAGGCCCAGAACATAGACGAGCTGGCCGGCGGTGGCGCGCAGCTGGTTTTCTTCCAGGCCTGCCACGTAGGGCAGTTCGCGGAAGCTGTCGGCCACGCTCAGGTTCTTCAGGAACGGCTCGACATCCGACAACGGGATGGCGTTGAGCGGCTGTTCCTCGCGCGGACCGGCCTGTACCGCCACGCGATCCAGATAGGCCAGGCTCAGCACGTCACCCGGATAGATGAGATGCGGATTCTTGATCTGCGGGTTGGCCTGCCAGATTTCCGGCCAGAGCCAGGGCTTCTTCAGGAACTTGGCAGAGATGTCCCACAAGGTATCGCCGCGCTTGACCACGTAGGTGTCCGGATGGCTGCCCGACAGGTCGGCGGCAACGGCATAGGACCCCACGGTGAACGCCGCAACGGCGAGAACCGTACGAAAACTTTTAAACATGGTCGTATCTACCTGATTCCCCGACAGGTGGTTCGCACTATAGTCCAGAAAACCCGGCGCAACGCAAGCGCCCGAGTTAGAATCCGTGAGGTCTTGCCGGATTCCACTGGCGCCCCCATCTTGCTGACACCATGGCCCTGCTTCCCATCCTCGAATTCCCTGATCCCCGGCTGCGCACCAAGGCGGTGCCGGTCGATCCCGCGACGGTCACCGAACCGGCCTTCCAGCGCCTGCTCGACGACATGTTCGAGACCATGTACGACGCCCCGGGCATCGGCCTGGCGGCCAGCCAGGTGGACGTGCACCAGCGCTTCATGGTGATCGACATCAGCGAGGAGAAGGATGAGCCGCAGGTGTTCATCAACCCGGAGATCCTGAGCCGCGACGGCGAGCAGGTCTACCAGGAAGGCTGCCTGTCGGTTCCCGGCATCTTTGCCGACGTGACCCGCGCCAACGAAATCACCGTGCGCTACGTGGATCGCCAGGGCCAGTCCCGCGAGATCCCGGCCGATGGCCTGCTGGCCGTCTGCATCCAGCACGAGATGGATCATCTGGAAGGCAAGCTGTTTGTCGATTACCTGTCGCCGCTCAAGCGCGAGATGGTGCGCAAGAAGCTGGCCAAGTCGCGCAAGCACGTCGCCTAAGCGCCGCCCCGCATGAGAATCGTGTTTGCCGGTACGCCGGCTTTTGCCGTCCCCAGCCTGGGTGCGGCGCATGCCCGCAATGAAGTGGTCGCGGTCTATACCCAGCCGGATCGGCCCGCTGGCCGCGGGCGCGGACTGACCGCCTCGCCGGTCAAGCTGGATGCGGTGCAACGCGGCATCCCGGTGCTGCAACCGCTGTCCCTGCGCAAGGCCAGCACGCAGCAGGCGCTGCGCGCGCTGCAGCCGGATCTGATGATTGTGGTGGCGTACGGGCTGATCCTGCCGCAGGCCGTACTCGACATTCCGCGCTTCGGCTGCTGGAACGTGCACGCCTCGCTGCTGCCGCGCTGGCGTGGCGCCGCGCCGATCCAGCGCGCCATCGAAGCCGGCGACAGCCACACCGGCGTCTGCCTGATGCAGATGGAGGCCGGTCTGGACACCGGCCCGGTGCTGCTGTCGCAAAGCCTGGCGATTGGCGAGAACGAAACCGGCGGACAACTGCATGACCGCCTGGCCGAACTGGGCGCGCGCGTGCTGGCCGATGGTCTGGGCTTGCTGCGCGCCGGCATCCGCCCGGTCGCGCAACGGCAGCCCGAAGAGGGCGCCGTGTACGCCAGCAAGCTGGAAAAGCACGAGGCCCGCCTGGACTGGTCGCAGCCGGCCGAGCTACTGGCGCGCAAGGTCCGTGCTTTCGAACCCTGGCCGGTGGCCGAAGCCCAGCTGGCAGGCGAACGCCTGCGCATCCACGGCGCCATTGCGGTGCCGGTGGCGCATGGCGCCGCGCCCGGCACCATTCTGGCTGCCAATCGCCAGGGCATCGACGTGGCCTGCGGCGAAGGCGCGCTACGCCTGCGGGTGATCCAGCGCGAAGGCGGCAAGGCCATCACCGCCGCCGATTACCTCAACGCGCGCCGCGACCTGGTGAGCCCGTGAGCCAAGTGGCCGGCGCGCCCGTGCGGGCCCTGGCCGCGCGCGTACTGGATGCGGTCGTCCACCGCGGCCGTTCGCTCAAAGGCGAACTGGCCCATGCATTGCCGCAGTTGGTCGATGTGCGCGACCGCGCGCTGACCGAAGCGATCTGTTTTACCGCGCTGCGCCAGCGGACCCGCTACGACCAGGCGCTGGCCCAGTGGATGCCGCGCCCACTCGGCGCGCGCGATGGCGAACTGCGTGCCCTGTTGTGGGTGGGACTGGCGCAACTGGACGAGTTGGCGCTGCCACCGCACGCCGCCTTGTCGGCCACGGTGGAAGCCGCGCGCCTGCTGCGCCGTCCGCATCAGGCGGGCATGGTCAATGCACTGCTTCGGCGCGCGCAGCGCGAGGGTATCGCCGCTGCCGACCCCAGCCTGGCCTGGCCCGCGTGGTTGCGCACGCAAGTCGAGCGCGACTGGGGCGAGCGGGCCGGCACGATCTTCGAACAAAGCCTGCGCGCCGCGCCGCTGTGGTTGCGGGTCAATCCCGAGCATTCCACGCCTGCGGTATATCTGCAGGTGCTGGGTGAGGAGTTGCCGGACGTGCAGGCCAGCCTGTCGCCGCTGCTGGCCAATGGCGTGCGCATTGATACGCCCGTGGCTGTCAGTGCGCTGCCGGGCTTCGATCTGGGTGTGGTGTCGGTGCAGGACGGTTCGGCACAGCAGGTGGCTGATGCCTTGCAGCCGGCCATCGGTGCGCGCGTACTGGATGCCTGTGCGGCCCCCGGCGGCAAGGCCGCGCATTTGCTGGAACGCGATCCCACCTTGCAGCTGCTGGCGCTGGACATGGACGCGCGGCGATTGCGACGCGTGCAGGAAACCCTGACCCGGGTCGGCGCCCATGCCCGTACCCAGGTGGCCGATGCCGGTGCCCCATCGACCTGGTGGGATGGCCAGGCGTTCGACGCGATTCTGCTGGATGCCCCCTGTTCGGCCACCGGTGTCGTGCGGAGGCAACCGGACATCCTGATGCATCGACGGGAAAGCGACATCGACGCATTGATCGCCACGCAGGCGCGCCTGCTCGATGCGCTCTGGCCGCTGCTCAAGCCGGGTGGGGAATTGTTGTATGCCACGTGTTCGATCCTGCAGCGGGAAAACCAGCAGCAAATCGACGACTTTCTCACCCGCACGGACGATGCCCAGGCCGTGGCACTCGATGAGCGCTTTGGCCAAGTGGCCGGCGCGGGGCGCCAGCGTTTGCCCGGGGAAGACGGCATGGATGGTTTCTTCTACGCCCGCCTGCGCCGGTCCGGGTGAGCTACCGGGCTTGTTCACCACTGTCTAAGGTGTCGCAATACAGCATGGATAAGTCGTCACAAGGAGTGCGTGCATGCGCGTGGAAACGCGGTCCCGCGATGCCCGTCTAGCGCGAATCAGCTTTCAGGCTGCCTGCTTCTGTGCGGGTTTTCTGTTGATCTTCGAAAACGGCCTGTACGCCTTCGCCGTGGGCCTGCTGATCGCCAGCGTGTTGCAGTGGCGCGCGGATCGCGGCGCCGGCACGCCCACGCCCGTACCCTTGCGCGCCGTACTGGGGTTGGCCGTGCTCGTCATTGCATGGGCGTCGTTGTCCGCCTTCAGCCATGACAAGCCCCTGCGCGTCCTCGACAACCTGTTCCGACTCTTGCTGATGCCCTGGTGCGCCTGGTTGGCCTGGCGCACCGGCGAGTCGCGCCGTGGCCTGTGGGCGGGCGCGCTGGTGGGCATCTCCATTGCCTTCTGCATCGCCTCCTGGCAGATGGAGGCGGGCTCGCTGCGTGCAGGCGGCAACCGCAATCCGCTGGTGTTCGCCAACCTGATCCTGGTGCTGCTGGCGATCGCGTTGACGACCGGACGCGTTGCCAGTTTGCGCAGCGCCAAGGTGGTCGCCGTGATCTTCACCCTGCTCGCGGGCGCGGCCATCGCCTTCTCCGGAAGTCGTGGCAGCTTGTTGGCCTGGGCGCTGCTCGCCACCACGGCGCTGGTGTTCCGCGGTGACCCGCTGCATCGTCGTCGACGCATCGTGTTGGGCGGCGTGGCGGCGGCGCTGGTGGTGGGATTGATTGCGATGTCGCCGGCCTTGCAGGCGCCCTTGCGGCTGGACAAGGTCAGTTCGGATCTGGCGCGGTTTGCGGCCGGAGATGCGGATTCGCCGATCGGCGCGCGCCTGCAATTCCTGCAATTGGCCTGGCAGAGTTTCGTGGCGCATCCCTGGCAGGGCGTGGGCATCGAGGAGTTCGGACAGGTCGTGCAGC
This sequence comes from Pseudoxanthomonas indica, assembly GCF_900167565.1. Taxonomy (NCBI): domain Bacteria; kingdom Pseudomonadati; phylum Pseudomonadota; class Gammaproteobacteria; order Lysobacterales; family Lysobacteraceae; genus Pseudoxanthomonas; species Pseudoxanthomonas indica. The sequence goes on along the minus strand of NZ_FUZV01000001.1, from coordinate 1,728,306 downwards.
AGTGGTCCGGCTGCCAGGCGCGACCGGCCATGGGCATGTGCGCACTCGAGCACGCCCATAATGATCTGGCCGAATGGGCAGCCACGCTTGGGCTGCCGGGGGCATTGGCGCTGCTGGCCATCTACGGCGTGCCGTTGGCCCTGTTTGTCGGGATAATCCGTCGCGCCGATCCGCGTTCGCCCAACCTGGCGGCGTGGGGCGGGGTAGCGGTGATCGCGGTGTATCTGTGGTGCGGATTGACGCAGTCGATGTTCGCGCATGCCGCCACGGCCACCGCCTATGCCTTGTTCACCGGCGTGCTGCTGGGGATTGCCCTGCACGACGCCGAACCTGCTGCCTGACCCAGCCAATTCGGAGCGCGATCCATGTGGAGCCGAGAGGACAAGCGCCAGTTCATCTGGTTCATGCTGTTCGCGTTGGTGGTGATCGGCGCGGGACTGGGCTTGCGCGCACCCTGGCCGGCTGATGAGCCGCGCTTTGTGCTGGTGGCCAGGCAGATGTGGGAATCCGGCGAATGGTTGTTTCCCCATCGTGGCCAGGAACTGTATGCGGACAAGCCGCCGCTGTACTTCTGGATGCTGGCGTCCACCTATGCGCTGGTGCGCAATTGGAACATCGCCTTCCTGATCCCCTCGCTACTGACTGCGCTCGGCACGCTGGCGTTGACCTATGACTTTGCCCGTCGCGCCTGGAATCCGCGCGTGGGCCTGTGGGCGGCCGGCGCGGTGCTGTGCGCACTGCAGTTCGTCTACCAGGCCAAGCGCGCGCAAATCGATCCCACGGTGGTGTTCTTCATCACCCTGGGCATGTACGGCCTGGGCCGGCATCTGCTGCAGGGCGCGAACTGGCGCTGGTATTGGCTGGGCTGCTTCGCCGCCGGGCTGGGCGTGATCAGCAAGGGCGTGGGGTTTCTGCCTTTGCTTGCCTTGATCCCGTATTGGCTGATGCGTTGGCGCGGCTGGCGGGGTCTGAGCTCACCGGCGCCGGTGGGCGCGGGCCGCTGGTGGCTGGGCGCGGCGAGTTTCCTGCTGGCCATCGCGCTGTGGTTTGTGCCGATGCTGGTGACGGCGCTGGTGGATGGCGACCGGGAACATCGCGCCTACTTGAACGAACTGCTGTTTCGCCAGACCGCCACCCGCTACGTCAACGCCTGGCATCACCACGCGCCGTTCTGGTACTTCCTGGAAGTGATCGCTTACTTCTGGCTGCCGTTCGCGATCTTCATTCCCTGGTTGATCCGGCCGTGGCGGCAAGCCTGGCGCGAGCGCGACGCGCGCGTGTGGTGGCCGCTGGCATGGACGCTGCTGGTGCTGCTGTTCTTCAGTGCCAGCCCGGGCAAGCGCGACATGTACATCCTGCCCGCGCTGCCGGCGCTGGCCTGGGCGGCGGCGCCGTTCCTGCCGGTGCTGGCACAGCGTCGCGGCGTGCGGGTGGCGTTGCTGGTGTTTGCCGGCGCGCTGGGTGGTCTGTTGCTGGGGGCGGGTGTGCTTGCCGTCACCAGCGATCCCGCGTTCGAGCTCAAGCTGGAAGCAGAGCGTGGCCTGGCGGGCGATGCTCATGCCGAAGCGCTCTGGTGGACCCTTGCGATAATGGGTGGGTTGATCGTGGCGGCAGCGGCGCGGCTGCGCGCGGCACGTGCGATTGCGCTTACATTGGCCACGGTGCTGGTGCTATGGCTGGGCTACGGCCTGGCGCTCGCGCCGCTGATGGACGGCGAGAATTCCGCGCGCGATGTCATGCAGGATGCGCGCCGCCATGCCGGTGCAACCGCGACGATCGGGCTGGTGGACTGGAAAGAGCAGCAGCTGCTGCAGGCCGTGGGCGCGGTGACCGAGTTCGGCTTCAAGGCGCCGGTGGAAACCCAGTGGGAACGCGGACTGACCTGGGTGCGTGCCGAGCCGGGCCAGCGGGTGCTGATGGCGCAAGACGCCACCTTGCCCGCCTGCGTGGATCGGACGCACGCTGAACCCCTGGGCGCCGCCAACCGGCGCAGCTGGTGGCTGCTGCGCGCACATGCACTGGCAACCTGCGACTTCGGCACGCCCGGCGCGCGCTGAAGCCGGCGTCCTTTCCAACAGCACCAGGACAATCGCCACCGGACAAGAACATCCCGTACACGTTTTCACCCAGCGCAAGCGCGCGGCAGATCGCAGTCGCCTGCGCCGAGTGGCGGCCGTCAGGGCGCGATGTACTCTTGCGGCCAGTACGGAGCCGACCATTGGCAGGTCAACTGCATCAGCCTGCCGTCGTCATCCAGGTCGATGCACTTGCGACTCTTCAGATTCACCCATTTGGTGGATCCTGCGAGGGAACTGCCGGCGCGCAGCTGCGCACCAACGACCCACAGTTGTGCCGGGTCGTTGAAATCGCAGCGTACGCTCACCAGCAACGCCTTGTTTCTGGTCGAAGCGTTCTGCACACCCATGCAGGTTTTACTGAGCACGTTCTGAAATGCGTAGGCCTTCGCGCCCTTGCGAAGCTTTCGCTCCGCCGGAATCCAGCCCCAGGCCTGGCTGCCGTCCACGACATCCGTCGCGCATGCCTGCAGACTGACCGCTGCGCCCTCGGCGTGTTGGGCATCGGCCTGCAGGCTGATGCATTTGTGCGAGTCGGCCTTGTTGATGATGCCGTAGTCAATCCATTCCGATTGCGCGCCGGCACTGGCCGATGCCAGCAGACCCGCGCCCAGCAATGCGGCCCAGCCCTTGGGGAAGTCGAATTTCATGGGGTTACCTCCGTTGTATGGGAGCAATGACCCTACGAACGGCGCGTCAGAAGTTACAACTCATTTTGCAGGGGTGGTTCGCGCATTGGCTGCGGATGATCGTGCATCCAGCGCATGAGCATGCAACCCGGAAACGCTCGGTGTCACCGCGATGCCGCGCGCTTCGTGCCATCACGCGACGAAAACGCATACCGCCATGTCGTGGAGATAGCCTGCCGCCGTCGGCCAGGATTCGTATTCGAATCCAGCCATCGCGTGGACGGCGCGGCGAAGCCATCACGACGCGGCAGGCGAACTGCGCAAATCCACCAGCGGCCTGCGATGGAACTCCTCGACATGCCGGTCCAGGCCCACGCTGTTGCGTACGGTGGGATTGCGCAGCGTCTGCGCCAGCAGATGATCGTTGGGACTGGATTCGCCGTCATGGCGTTCGTGGTGATACAGATGCACGGCCAGGCCGGCAAAGCGCAGCGATTTGCGTTGCAGCCCGGCATGCACGGCGCGTACCGCCAGATCCTTGTCCTCGCGGCCCCAGCCCTGGAATCGCTCGTCAAAGCCGTTGAGCGCGAGCAAATCGCGCCGCCACCAGCCCTGGTTGCAGGTCTTGATGGCTTCCACCGACGAGCCACGACTCAGCCGACCCCACACGCGCGCCAGCAAAGGCACGCGCAAGGTGTGCCGGCGCCGCTTGATGCCGGCATCGAAGAAGCTCCACTGCGGGCGCGTCGCCGCCAACAGGCGATCGCGTCCCTCTTCGTTGGTCAGCACGCGCATTCCCTGCACAAACATGCCCGGTCGCGCGGCGGCCAGATGATCACTGATGAAGCGAGGATGCGGCACCATGTCGCCATCCATCATGATCAGATAGTCGCCGCTTGCCGCGGCAATGCCGCGATTGCGCGACAGCGCCGCGCGGAATCCCTCATCCGGTATCCAGCTGTGTCGCAACGGCACCGGAAAATCGCGGGCAACGCGCTGCAACAGCTGTCGGGTGGATTCGCCGGAGCCATCGTCGGCCACGATGACCTCGTCCGGCAGGCGGGTTTGCCGCGCCAGTCCTTGCAGCACCTTTTCCAGCGCCTCGGGCCAGTTGTAGGTCGTGACGACCACGCTGACCGACGCCGGATGCAGGGCGGCGCCACCGCTCATTACGGTTTCCTGCCCTGGCGGTGGCCGGCCCAGATGCCCAGCGCGCGCTCATAGCGCTTCCACCACGGCGATTCGCCACGCAGCGCCAAGGTGGCGTAGCGCTTACGCTCCTGCCGCGACGGCGAGGGCTTGGTGCGGTATTCGTACTTGCTGTGATCCACGCAGCTGGCATCCATGCCCACGCGCTGCGCGTAGTGGCGGATGATGCCGTGGTTGCGCATGCGGTTGCGGTAAAGCGACACCGGATCGCGGCGGGTGGCGTACCAGCCGTTCTTGCCATGCGAGCGGTAGCCGACGCAGCCGGTGGGCAGGTAGTACTTGCGCGCGCCCAGGATGCTGGCGCCATGCACCAGGCAGGCGTCGGCGCACAGGCGCCAGGCTTTTCCGAATGACTCCGGCAGATCCAGGGTGTCCTGCGCCCAGCGCAGCCGCATTGACAAGGCCGAGGTCGGCGCGCCGTACCAGGGTTGCAGCAGGTAGGTGCTGATGGCGGTAAAGCCCAGATCCACGGGCCCGGTCGCGTCCTCGAACCGCATCTGTTCGCTGTGATCGCCGAACACCTGCAGGTCGCTGAAGACGAAATCCACGTCCTTGCGTGCGTCGTAGAGCGCGGCCAGTTGCTCGAGATAGCGCGGTTCCCAGCGATCATCGGCATCCAGGAACGCCACCACATCGGCCTGGGCCTGGGCCACGCCGCGCTGGAAGCCGACCAGCTGTCCGCCGTTCTGGCCGAACAGCAGGGTGACCCGCGCATCCTGGCCGTAGCGCTCGCTGAGCAGATCGCGCGAACCGTCGGTGGACCCATCGTCCACCACGATCACCTGTGTCGGCGCATGCGTCTGCGCCAGCGCACTGTCGACCGCCTCGACCACGTAAGGCCGATAGTTGTAGTTGGTGATGACGACGGCAAATCCGGTCATGCGCTGGGGTCTTCGCTCAACAGCTTGCGGAAATAGGCGATGGTTTCCTTCAATCCGTCTTCCAGGCCGACCTTGGGCTCCCAGCCCAGCTTGGACCTGGCCAACGAGATATCCGGCTGACGCTGCCTGGGATCGTCCGAGGGCAGCGGCTGGAACACAAGTCGGGACTTGCCGCCGACCAGCTTCAACACCATCTCGGCCAGTTCCAGCATGGTGAACTCGCCGGGATTGCCGATGTTGATCGGGCCGGTAAAGCCGCGCTCGGTCTCCATCATGCGCACGATCACTTCGATCAGGTCATCGACGTAGCAGAAGCTGCGGGTCTGGCTGCCATCGCCATAGATGGTGATGTCCTGGCCCTTGAGCGCCTGCACGATGAAGTTGCTGACCACGCGGCCGTCATTGGGATGCATGCGCGGGCCATACGTGTTGAAGATGCGCACCACCTTGATGTCCAGCTCGTGCTGGCGGAAGTAATCGAAGAACAGGGTCTCGGCGCAGCGCTTGCCTTCGTCATAACAGCTGCGCAGGCCGATCGGGTTGACCCGGCCCCAGTAGCCTTCCTGCTGCGGATGCACTTCCGGATCGCCGTAGACCTCGCTGGTGGAGGCCTGCAGAATGCGCGCATCCAGACGCTTGGCCAGCCCCAGCATGTTGATGGCGCCATGCACGCTGGTCTTGGTGGTCTGCACCGGGTCGTGCTGGTAGTGCACCGGCGACGCCGGGCAGGCCAGGTTGAAGATGCGGTCCACTTCCACGTACAGCGGAAAGGTCACGTCGTGACGCATCAACTCGAAGTAGGGATGATTGAGCAGGTGCGCCACGTTGCGCTTGCTGCCGGTAAAAAAATTGTCGGCGCACAGCACATCCTGGCCATCCTTGATCAGACGGTCACACAGATGTGAGCCCAGGAAGCCGGCGCCGCCGGTAACAAGGATTCGCTTCATCGATCAAGGGTCTCGGCCGGGGAGGGGGCCGCAGGCGGGGGCCAGAGCGGGATGTGACTATTGTCAATGATGTCCCGATGACCGCGAAACCCCGTCGCTGAACCAGTCCGTTCAGCGGGTTACCCGTTCACTGGCGTAATTGCGCTTCCCGCCATGCCTGGAACATCAGCACGCCCCACAAATGGGTGTGCCACTTGCGCTGTTCGCCGAGAAATTCCCCCCACAGCCCGCGGATGGTGGCCACATCGAAATGGCCTTCCTCGCGCAGACGGCGCTCATCCAGCTGCGCTTCGGCCCACTCCCGCAACGGGCCGCGCAACCAGTCTCCCACCGGCGCGCCAAAGCCGGACTTGGGCCGCACGACCAGGGATTCGGGCAGGTAACGGCCGAGCAACTGTTTGGGCAGATGCTTGAGGGTGTCGCCGCGGCGTTTCATCGACAGCGGCAACGACCAGGCGAACTCCACCACCCGCCAGTCCAGCAGCGGCGCACGCGCCTCCAAGGCCACCGCCATGCTGGCGCGGTCGACCTTGGTCAGGATGTCCTCGGGCAGGTAGCAGGCAAAGTCCAGCGCCATCAGGGCGTCGGCCGGCGTGCCATTGCGTGGCAGTGCCGCCGGGTCGTCGTAGGCGGTCAGTGCGCGGCGGGCGCCGTGGATGACTGTCTCGGGTCGCCGCCAGCGGCTGATCCGGTTGCGCGCCACCGCCTGCAGATCCACCGCGCCCAGTTCGCCACGCAGGGCGGCCAGTCCCCCCAGCCGCGCGCGCTCGCCGGGCTCACCGGCCAGGGTCGCCAACAGCCGCCGCGGCAGGCGCCGGGCGAGCGCCTCGTTGCGCAGCGCCCGCGCATAGCGGCCGTAGCCGTAGAACAGCTCGTCGCCGCCATCGCCGGACAGGGCCACGGTCACGTGCTGGCGCGCCAGCTGGCAAAGCAGGGCGGTGGGCAGCTGCGAGGAATCGGCAAAGGGTTCGTCGAAGATGTGCGCCATCCGCGGCACCAGCGCCAAGGCGGCCTGGCCATCGGCGCGCAGCTCGGTATGGTCGGTGCGCAGGTGCCGGGCCACGGCAGCGGCATGGGCGCTCTCGTCATGCACCACGTTGTCAAAGCCAATCGAGAAGCTGCGCACCGGCCGCGCCGATTGCGCCTGCATCACGGCCGTCACCAGCGAGGAATCGGTGCCGCCGGACAGGAACGCGCCCAGCGGGACGTCGGCTTCCATGCGCAGGCCCACCGCGTCGCGCAACAGCGCATCGAGCGCGTCCAGCGCCTGCGTTTCGTCACCGTCGAAGCCACGCGCTATCGCCGCCTCCTGTGCCTGGCGTGCATCCCACCAACGTTCCTGCTGCGTAGCCGGGTCATGCGCGCTCGCACCGGCCTGCCATTGCGCGGCATCCAGGCGCAGCAAGGTGCCGGCCTGCAGCTTGTGCACGCCGCGCAAAATCGAATACGGCGCAGGGATGTAATCCAGGCGCAGCAGCAAGGCCAGCGCATCGGGGTTGACCTGGGCGTCCAATCCCGGATGCACGCGTAGGGCGGACAGTTCGCTGCCGAACAGCAGCGTGCCATCGCCGCTCCAGCCGTAATACAGCGGCTTCTTGCCGACCCGGTCCCGCGCCAGCCAGAGCTCGCGCTGGCGGCGATCCCACAGGGCCACCGCCAGCATGCCGTTGCCGCGTTCCAGCGCCGCGCGCACGCCCCATTGCGCCACGGCCGCCAGCAGCACCTCCGTATCGGAGTGGCCGCGGAAGACATGGCCCAGCGCGAGCAACTCGCGCCGCAGTTCGCCATGGTTGTATATCTCGCCATTGAAGGCGATCACCCAGCGGCCGTCGGCCGACACCATCGGCTGATGGCCTTCCGGACTGAGATCGACAATCGACAGGCGCCGATGCGACAGCATCAGGCCGGCGTTTTCGTCCACCCAGGTACCGGCATCGTCCGGACCGCGATGGGCGATCGCCTGGCCCATGCGCTTGCCCAGGGCGTGCAATGAATCTGCGCGGTCACGCGCACTGGGCGACCAGGCGCCGGCAATTCCACACATCGGTCAGCCCTGCCGCGGTTGGGCGGGCGGCGGCGTCGCCACCGGCTGGCCGTTCTGCAACAACCACAGCATGATGGTCTTCTGGCGCACGTAGTTGGCGCGCACATAGGCATACACCAGGCCATGCCAGCCATCGCGGAAGCCCCCGCGTAACAGATAGCCACGCCAGAAACGCCAGGCCGGCGCCAGGATCAACTTGCCGAGGGTGGCGCGCTTGCCGCGTGCGAAATCGTGTTCGGCCATCATCCGCGCATAGCGCTGGGTCTTGAGCAGCTGTTGTTCCAGTGAGCGATAGGGGTAATGGATCAGATCGCCGGCCAAGGTGACCACGGCGCCATCCACGCTGGCCGCCTCGTGCACCTCGCGCTTGCCGCGCCAGCCGCCACGACGGCGGTCGAACAATCGCAGCACCCGGTCCGGATAGGCATTGCCATGGCGCAGAAAGCGGCCAAAGTAGTCCGACAGGCGGGCGAAGCGATAACCCGCCGCCTGGGCGAAACCGCCATCGCGCGCCTGCTCGATGGACGCCCGCAAGGTGGCATCCACGCGTTCGTCGGCATCCAGGCACAGCACCCAGTCATGGCGGGCCTGTTCGACGGCAAACTGCTTCTGGCTGCGAAAGCCGTCGAACGGCCGCTGCAGCACGCGTGCGCCCGCTGCTTCGGCAATGGCCACGGTGGCGTCGGTGGAGTGCGAATCCACCACCACCAGTTCATCGCAGAATGCCAGCGACGCCAGGCAGTCGCCGATACGGTCGGCTTCGTTAAACGTGATAATGCAGGCCGAAACCGGCACCCGGGTGGGCGAGGAGGCGTTAATGGCGGAGTACCTGTTGTTTGCAACTGAACGCTATGCGCTGCCCATCTTGCAACCGCTGGCCGATGCGCTGCAAGCCGGTGGTCATGGCGTGCACGCCTGGTTTGTCGATGGCGCCAGCTCGGCGCACCTGCCCAACGCGCGGATGATCCATACCGCCAGCGAAGCGGTGGCGCTGCGTCCGCGCGCCGTTTTCAGCGCCGCCAACTGGGTGCCCGGCTTCGTATCCGGAGCCAAGGTGCAATTGTTCCATGGCTTCAACGTCGAAAAGCGCGAGGACAATCGCGGCCACTTCCGCGTGCGCGGCATGTTTGACCTGTATTGCACGCAGGGGCCGGCCACCACGGCGCCGTTCCAGTCGCTGGCCGCCCATGCCCACCATTTCAAGGTGGTGGAGACCGGCTGGCCCAAGCTCGATCCGTTGTTCGCCGCGACCGATGCGCGCGCCGATGCACTGCGCGCCGCCGCCGGTCGCCGACCGGTGGTGATGTTCGCCTCCACCTTCACCGAACGGCTGAGTGCGGCGCCGCATCTGCATGCGGCCATCGCCGAAGAGATTGCGCGCGGTGATCGCTATTGGCTGCTGACCCTGCATCCCAAGTGCGCGCCGGAACTGGTGGCGCGCTATCGCACGCTCGCCGGGCCGAATGCCGGCTTCGTCGAGACCGAAGACCTGGTCAGCGCCGAGCGCGCCGCCGATGTGCTGGTCGCCGACACCACGTCGGTGGTCAGCGAGTTCGTGGTGCAACGCAAGCCGGTGGTGACGTTTCGCAACCGCGCGCCCAAGCCGCACATGATCGACTTCCAGCAAGCGGAGCAGTTGCCCGCCATGCTGGCGCGGGCCTTTGATCCCGAACCCACGCTGCTGGCGGCGCTGGACCATTACGCCGATGCCATCCATCCCTATCGCGATGGGCGTTCCTCGGAGCGGGTCATCCGCGCCACCGATCGTCTGATTGCCGGCGACCTGGGCCCGCTGGCTCGCAAGCCCTTCGGTGGCTGGATTCGCGCGCTGCAGATTCGCAAGGATCTCGGCTACTGGGGTCCGGCAGGGCGTGCCTAGGCCTACCAGTGCAGGCGCCGATGGGCGAGGGCGCGACCCAGTTCCGCATACAGGGCGTGCGCCTGATCCTGCGGCAGGAAGCGCAGCCGCAGCGGCGGCTTGAAGCCGCTGTCGCCCGCCGTGTCCAGCCACAAGGTGGCGGTACCACACCAGCGATCGATGGGTGATCGGGTCAGGCGCAGGGCCTGCAGCTTGTCGATCTCGGCAAACCGCCACCAGCGCGACCACCAGCCGCCACGCACACTGATGATCTGCGCGCCGACGGCGTGGCCGGCATGCCGCACCTGCTGGCGCAACGCATAGGCCGAGAACGGTAGCCACAGCAGGACCAGCCAGCCCCACGCGCCCAGCCAGTGCCGGGCCAGCAGTGCCAAAGCCAGAGTCCACAGCACGCGCGGCCACCACAGGCGCCACCACACCTGGCCGGACCAGCCCTGCCAGTGTTGCGGTGGCCAGACGTCGGGCAACAGCTGGTGCACCAACGCGTCCACGGCCTCCGGCCTCGCTACCGGGGCCAGCACTTTCAGGCTGCGCTCCTCACCGCCATCCCCTCGACTGGCCACCGCCGTATCCACGCGCAGGCTGCGTCGCCGCAGCAAGCGATGGACGACGCCTTCGTGCAGCGTCCATGACTGGATGCGCCGACGCACGACACTGGTGCGCAAGCGCGCCAGCAAGCCTCGTTCCACCGTGATGCGTTCGCCCGACTGGCTCAGGCGAAATCCGTAGTACTGCAACAGTGTCTGGCCAATCGACAGCAAGCGCGTGGCCAGCAGGAACAGCACAACCAGAGCGAGCCCGGCCAGGCCCGTCTGCAGCCAGCTCCAATGCGCATGGGTGGCATAGCCAAAGGCCTGTCGTCCGCCGGCGATCATGGTGTTGGTCAGCTGGCGCTCGGGAAACACCTGCCAGATGGCGCCAAATGCCGCCGCGACGATGATCATGCCGCGATTGGAGATCAGCCCCAGGCGCAGCACTTCACCCAGCGGCAAGGCCAGCAGGGTGGTGTCTGCGGGCCTGGCAAGCGGCGGCGGAACGTTGGCGTCGTCATCGGTCTGCTGGGTGGCATCGCGACGGCCGCGATGACGGATCACGTCTTCCAGATCCGCCGCCGCGGCCAGGCTGAGCACGCGCATCTCGGCTTCCGGCTTCTGCCCGCCGGCTGATTCCAGCCGCACTTCGGCTACGCCGAACAGCCGGTGCAACAGGGTCTGTTTGATGCCGACATTGTGGATGCGCGCGAACGGAATCTCGCGCACGCTGCGTTCCAGCCAGCCGCTGCGAATCGTTAAACCGTCCTGGCCAATCCGGTAGCGGTAGGTGAAGTAGCGGGCAATCGCGATGAGCACCAGCACCACCATGGCGATCAGCGGGCCCATCGACTGCCACCACTCATCGCGGCCGCTGCGCGCGCCGAAGAACACCAGCACGATCAACGGGAAGATGAACTGCTTGAGCTGCTGGATCAGCACGAACAGCCACGACCACGGATGCAGCCGATGTTCGCGGGCGGTGCTGTCGATGTCGCTCATCCCAGCGCGTCGTCGTGATCGAGCTGACGGGCCAGGCGATCCCGCAGGCGCTCGCCATCCTGTGCATCCAGCGCGGACACGCTGACCGTTGCCTGGCGCGAGCCGGCCGTATGCACCACCAGGGTCGACAGGCCCAGACTGCGTTCGATCGGGCCGCGTTTGAGATCCAGGTGCTGCACGCGTGAGATCGGCACGTGGGTTTCACTCTGCCACCAATTGCCCCGGCGCACCGCAAAGCCGGTGTCATCCAGGCGCCAGCGCAGACGGCGATGGCGTCGCCATGCGAACCACGCGCCGATCAGCTCACCGACCACCAACAGCAGCGGTGCGGCCAACCACGGTGAGACCCAGCCGCTGACATGCGCCAGCACGAAACCGATGCCAGCAAACGGCAAGGCCGCGCCGATTGCGCCACCGAGCGCCGCCACCGAACCGCCGCGAGCAGGCAGGGCCTGCCAACCCTCATCGGCGGCTGCGGGCACGGGCGTGGGCAGGTCGGGTGGTTCGATGTTCATCAGAAGCGTCCCGCGCGCATGTCAGCAAACAGGCTGTAGTCTTGCACGTAGGCGCGGTGTTTCCGGTAACCGGCCAGGCGCGACTGCATGCGCTTGATCCGGTACTCGCGGTTGTTGCGCGGATCGGCTTCGGCCCGGATCCTGTCGATGGCCAGTTGCTGGAACTCCGCGGCTTCCTCGAACCGGCCATTGGCCGCCAGCGCCGCCGCGACCGTATCCAGTTGCGCAGACTGCAGCGTGTCCTTCTGCTTGATCAGGTGCTGGGCCAGCGCCAGCGCGCGGGCAGGATCGCGCTGCTCCGGCAGCGGGCAGACCGCCCAGGTCCACACCTGATCATTGCGCGCGCTTTCCGCGCCCGCCTCTTCGGCGCGTGCCTGCCACTCGGCGGCACGGCGGCAATCGCGTTGCAGACCGCCGACCCCTTCGAAATAGAACGTGCCCAGTATCGACATCGCGTTGGCATTGCTGGCATTGGCCGCGCGCTGCAGGTGCGGACTGATCTGGCGCAGGCGCGCATCGTCCAGGAGCGTCGGGTCGGAAGCCAGATAGCTCACAACCACCGTGGCGGCCTGGGTGTTGCCGGCGTCACTGGATTTTTCCAGCAGTTGCAGGCCGCCGGTTTCGTCCTTGGCCACCCACTGCGGCACGTTGCCGAGCAGCTTGAGGGTGCCGTACACGAACTCGGCAAAGCTGTCGCCCTGTTTCGCCTTCTGCGCCACCGCGTCCAAGCGGCGTTGGTAGACCTGATCGTAGGCGGGCCATTGCTCGTTCAAGCGTCCACGTTCGGCGGTGTCGTCCAGCAAGGGCCGATCCAGCGCGGCCAGGCTGGGCGCGGTTTCGCTCTTGAGCAGGTTGGCCACCACGCTCTCGAACATCTGCGTGGTGTTGACGCCGGATTGCTTCATCGAGTCGTCAATCGCGGCGGAACTGTCCGGGATCAGCGATTCGTAGCGGAACTTCCAGGCTTGACCTTCGCGCACGAAGTCGGGGCCGAACTGGAACTGGGTTTCGGTAGGCGGCGCGACCTCGCCGACAGCAAGATCACCGATGACGGTGACATGGCTCAGGGTCGGCTCCGGCTCGCTTTCATCCCGATCCAGGCCTACCCAGCCGCGCTGCATGCACAGGCGCGCAACTTCGCGATCGTCCAGCGCCTTGAGGCCGGCTTCGTCCACCGAAGCGCGTAGCAAATAGACGGTGATGCGATCAGTGGTCGGAATGCGGCGCAGCTGATCCGTCGAGGCGTACAGCGCGGCGTCGCGCAGGAAACCGAAATGGACCAGGCTGGAAGCCGCCATCAGGTCGACGCTTTCCGGCTGGTCGTCCTGGCTCAGTTCCGCATAACGATCCCATGCCTTGCTGACGGCATTCATCTCGGCCAGATCATCAGCCCACGCCGGCGACACCGTCAGCCAACCCCACAGCAACCAGCCTGCACGCATGTGTGTCCCCTTGTTTGCGTCCATCGTCCTGGGGAAGTCAGCGGTAAGGATTCTCCTCGCCGCTTCCCGCTGGCCGCAGCGTATAGCGTTTGTAAGTCCACTGGTACTGCGCAGGATCGCGGCGCGCAATCTTCTCCACGCCCGCATTGAGTGCGGCCACCGCAACGCGCGGATCGGCATCGGCAATGGCCGCCGGTGCTGGTTCAAAATGCAAGGCGAAATCCGGGCCCGGGCCAATGCGTTCGCACCAGGCAAACAACACCACCGCGCCGGTGCGTTCGGCCAGGCGAGAGAGCAGGGTCATGGTCAGGGCCTGCACGCCGAAGAACGGCGCGAACTCGCCGTCACCCGCCTTGGGCTGCTGGTCCGGGAGAATCGCGACTACGCCGCCTTCCTTCAGCCGCTTCCACAACTGACGTACGGCCGCGCCTTCGGCACGCACCTGGGTGATGGTGTCGGCGCCGCGGGCGCGCAGCAGAAAGGCATCGCCGACCGGCGATTCCGGCACCCGATAGACAAACGCAAACGGACCGCGTGAGGCCAGCCACTGGTTGAGCAGTTCCCAGTTGCCGAAGTGCGGCGCGGCCACCAGCACGGGCCGACCGGCGGCCACGGCCTGATCGAACAACTCCACCCCATGGCTGCGCCGCAGCAGGGGCAGGTTCTCGGCGTGCGGCCGGGTCCAGAAGCGCAGGGTTTCCATCACCTGGCGGGTGGTGCTGCGCAGGATGGCCTGATGCAGGGTCTGGCGTTCGCTGGGCAACAGGTCGGGGTAGGCCAGTTCCAGATTCCGCCAGGCCACCCGGCTTTCGCGCGCGTCGGTGCGGCGCCACAGCCAGGCCAGGCCGTCGGCCAGCGCCATCAGCCAAGGCCAGGGCAGGCGCATCAGCTTGGCGACGGTCCAGTGCAGGGCATGGGCTTGGGTCTGTGGCTTCATGGCGCGCAGTCTAGCGGTTGACCTTGGCCGGCTCGAACCGGGAGCATGCCGACATGCTCTCCCTCATCCAGCGGGTCACCCAGGCCTCCGTCGCCGTGGCAGATGAAGTCGTCGGGTCCATCGGCCCGGGTCTGCTGGCCTTGGTGGCGGTGGAGCCAGGCGATACCGAGGCGCAGCTGCAGCGCATGGCCGAGCGCCTGCTGGGCTACCGGGTCTTCGCCGATGAGGCCGGGCGGATGAACCGCTCGCTGGCCGATACCGGGGGCGGGCTGCTGCTGGTCAGCCAGTTCACCCTGGCCGCGGACACCCGCTCGGGCATGCGCCCCAGCTTCACCACGGCGGCGCCGCCGGCCGAGGCTGAACGCGGATTTACCCGCCTGGTCGAAATTTGCCGGCAAAAGCACCCGCCAGGGGTGGAAACGGGCCGCTTTGGTGCCCATATGGTGGTCAGCCTCGTCAATGACGGGCCCGTGACCTTCCTGCTGCGACCCTGACGTTTGGGGTAGCAATACCGTGCTTCCCCCTGATTTGCCGGGGCAGGGGAGTAGCCGGGCTGGTATAATACTAGGTTCCTCCTCTCTTCTTCCCGGTGGCGCAACCTCCATGGCCAACGAACGTCCTGCCCAACAATCTGAAATCAAGTTGCTGATCAGCAAGGGTCTTGAGCAGGGCTACCTGACCTACGCCGAAGTCAACGATCACCTGCCGGACGACCTGGTCGACCCGGAGCAGATCGAAGACATCATCGGCATGATCAACGGCATGGGCATCGACGTCCATGAAGTAGCTCCTGACGCCGAAACCCTGCTGCTGAGCGACGGCAACACCGGTGGTCGCGAAGTCGACGAAACCGCGGCCGAAGAAGCCGCCGCCGCGCTGACCTCGCTCGACACCGAAGGTGGCCGCACCACCGATCCCGTGCGCATGTACATGCGCGAGATGGGTACGGTCGAGCTGCTGACCCGCGAAGGCGAAATCGCCATCGCCAAGCGCATCGAAGAAGGCCTGGGCCAGGTGCAGGCCTCGCTGGGCAACTTCCCGTGGTCGATCGAACTGCTGCTGGAAGAGTACGAACTGCACAAGGGCGGCAAGAAGCGCCTGGCCGAAGTCGTGGTCGGCTTCAACGATGTCGAAGAACCCGTGCCGGAACCGGTGACCCCGGTTGAAGCGGCCGACGGCGACGCCGAAGCCGAGGAAGAAGACGACGAAGCCGCGGGTGACGAGGCCGAAGAAGCCGGCCCCACCGGTCCGGATCCGGAAGAAGTGGCCCGCCGCATGACCGCGCTGGGCGATGGCTATTCCAAGTTCAAGAAGGCCTACGCCAAGGGCGGCGTGGACAACAAGGCCGTGGCCAAGATCCGCGCCGAAATGGCCGAAGTCTTCGTCACCCTCAAGCTGCCGCTGGCGCTGACCGACAACCTGGTCCGCAAGCTGCGCGAAGTGGTCGGCGAGATCAAGGATCACGAGCGTCGCGTCATGCATCTGTCGGCCAACATCGCCAAGATGCCGCGCAAGGATTTCCTGCGCGCCTGGGAAGGCAACCAGACCAACCTGGGTTGGGTCGACGAAGTGCTCAAGCGCAAGCAGAAGTGGTCTTCGGGCCTGCGCGAAGTGAAGGATCAGATTGTCGCCGAGCAGGAAGCCACCATCGCCATTGAAACCGCGATGCACCTGCCGCTCACCGAGATCAAGGAAATCAGCCGCACCATGGCCTATGGCGAAGCCAAGGCGCGCAAGGCCAAGAAGGAAATGGTCGAGGCCAACCTGCGCCTGGTGATCTCCATTGCCAAGAAGTACACCAACCGCGGCCTGCAGTTCCTGGATCTGATCCAGGAAGGCAACATCGGCCTGATGAAGGCCGTGGACAAGTTCGAATACCGTCGCGGCTACAAGTTCTCGACCTACGCCACCTGGTGGATTCGCCAGGCGATCACCCGCTCCATCGCGGATCAGGCGCGCACCATCCGTATCCCGGTGCACATGATCGAGACCATCAACAAGCTCAACCGCATTTCCCGCCAGATGCTCCAGCAGTACGGCCGCGAGGCCACGCCGGAAGAACTGGCCAAGGAAATGGACATGCCCGAGGACAAGATCCGCAAGGTCATGAAGATCGCCAAGGAGCCCATCTCGATGGAGACTCCGATTGGCGACGATGAAGATTCGCACCTGGGTGACTTCATCGAGGACACCAACGTGGAGTCCCCGATCGACAACACCACCAACATCAACCTGCAGGAAACGGTCCGCGACGTGCTCGCCGGCCTGACCCCGAGGGAAGCCAAGGTATTGCGCATGCGCTTCGGCATCGACATGAACACCGACCACACCCTCGAGGAAGTGGGCAAGCAGTTCGACGTCACCCGCGAGCGCATCCGCCAGATAGAGGCCAAGGCTCTGCGCAAGCTGCGCCACCCGAGCCGTTCGGAGCAGCTGCGGAGCTTCCTGGATATCGACTGAGGGTCGGGCGCTGCAAGGCGCTGACTGGAAAAAGCGAAAAGCCCGCCGCGAGGCGGGCTTTTTGTTTGTGCGGCGCGGCGGGGTTCACGCCATTTGGTTGCGGCAGGAACATCGCGCGCTGTAGCCGTGGCTCTGCCAGTAGAATGGACCGGCAGCGGGCCTATAGCTCAATGGTTAGAGCAGAGGACTCATAATCCTTTGGTTCCAGGTTCGAGTCCTGGTGGGCCCACCAAATTCGCAGTGTCAACTGCCCTCCGTGTGCATTCCTTCATAAGTTGTCGCAATTGGACTGCTTATGCGAGATTTCTCGCATAAGGTGGCATGGTGTTGCAACGAAATACCGTCCCTTATGACGCTATATCGCGGGAGACACACACTGACCGTATTCCGTACGCAGCTGCAGATCGGCCGGCAACTCAACGGCTTCTATTGTGCCTTACAGGGTCCGAGGTACTAAAAAGGGGGATTGAAAATCGCTCTGCCGGGAGTTCGATTCTCTCCCCGCCCAAAAAACTTCAAGCTCGACAACGCTTTGCGTTACTACGGGGCTTTTTCGTAGATGGGCTCCTAACCAACAAGACGGCACCGGAGGAACGGCGATGGGAAATGCTAGATCAGACTTTCCTTGGGACGCGCCGGTTGGGCGCTTCATGCTCGCGTTTGGAAGCATTGAGCACACAACAATCGCCCTTCTTGGCTGCCTGCCCGACTGCAGGATTCCAAGAAATGCATCCAAGCTCGCATTGGGGCAACGAATTGAGATCCTTAAAGAAGTATTGCCTCGGTATTCTGCTGAGGAGTATCGCGAAGCACTGCTGAGATTGAACGTAGTCGCCAAACTGACGAGCAAGAGAAATCTCGTTGCGCACAACACCGTCTGGTTTGACATCTATCAGGACGGCGAAAAGGTCCTAATTACCAATCACCTAATGTCGGCCCGCGACCGCAGCGTCCGACTCTCGTTGGCGGAAATGATGACGCTCGCCGATGAGGTGCACGAAGCTGCTCGCTTGTTTAGCGAAGCATCCGTCCAGGTAATGAAGAACTACCTGGAAAGCTACGGCTGACCGATGTGAAGGGCCAAGCTCGTTGGGTATGGCATTAACACCCAGCTCCTCATCTTCTACGACCTCTCCTACATCTACGACAGCTTGGCTCAGGACTTGACTGGCGAGACCAGGGGCCACCTGTCCGCTCTCCTCCAGAACCTGGCGAGCAACCCCAACTACGCGAACCATCTTAAGCGGATGGATCTCGCGAATGCCTCCTAGCAACCCGCAACTTCCCCCGGTCCCGAAAGCTGGACCACGCGACTCGCACTTTCTACGGCTACAACCAGAGGCTTTCGAATGCCTTGCTCAGGCCACAATCGGTCCCAAGTCACGAACCTGGTAGCTCGTGGCGCTCAGGGTGGCCACTAAGAGACGCCCTCCGCCTGCTTCGCCAAGTCCCTTCAGATGCGCCGCTTGGCGCCGCGCAATCGCCATCACAGACGGATCGTCGACCCAGGCTGGGCACCGACCCATGGATGCCTCCCAAGGCGCGTACCAGAATCTTCGATCATCCCAGAGCCTATCGTCATCCAAAGTCCGGGTCCGCGTCTCTAGATTGAACATGATGGCAATCATCTCTCTCTCTCGCTGCGAATGGCCGGCCAGCAAGAATTGCAGTTCCGCGTAGTGCCCGGCCGACTCGCATCGGTCACAGATGAGAGCGCACGCATGGGGAATGGAATCCCGCGCATCGTCAAACCGAACGGTGACAGAAGCCGAAAAGAAGTAGTCGTGCAGCCACGCAAGGAGCTGGCGGTCTCCCCGGGCGGCAATCAGCATGTTGGGTGCAGCGAAGTGCACCAGCTTGGAGAACTCGGGCCAAGTTCCGTCAGAAGCCTTACCCTGCGTGTCGATGGCAACATCGATACGTGATGCATTGGACTGAACGACCAACAGCGTCACTATCTATCGCTCCGAAGATGCGCGCTCGCAACCAACGAGGCGTCTTTCTCTCGAAGCCATTGCTCCAAACTCTCGAAGCGTGCCGGCCAAATTGAATTGTACTGCTGCTCATAGCTCAGAAAGATGAGATCTGCGGAAGTGGCTGTGTGCGAAGACGTTGCGTCAGCAGAAGCAATCTTCCTGTGGAAGGTGGTCTCCAGAAGTTCGGGATTCGTATCACTGTATGCGTACAGCAGACCGGAAGCATTGGGATGTGCATCCTCGCTGAGGCGGTCGTAAATCTCCTGAATGAGGGGGTGCTCTTTGGAAAAGTGCTGGATCGCTGTCATCACATTCACTGGCTCAAAATAGTCACCCCCATTCTTTCCGCCAAGTGCGACTCTTCGTACCAGCGTGTTGAAGTCATCGAAACTTAGCTGCCCCTCAATCAGGCTCTCGATCTTCTTGTTCAGGTAAGCGAGGAGCGCAGCTGTCTCGCATGCGCTTCGGAGTACTATTCTGGCGGCCAATGCGTCATGTGAATCAACGAGGCGCACCAAAGCACGTCCCAAGTCGCTCATCCGCCACAGAGTTGCCTCTCTGGACAACACAATCAGATAGGTAACCTTCCACTTGTGGGCCATCGGACATCGCGCCAGCAGCGCCTCAGCAGAAACTTCGCGGGGAAGGCTGCTCTCCCACGTTTGTATGCGCTCCCGAAGCCCCATATCATCAATCGTGTACTTCATTCAAACACCCCGAATGTGAAGTGACGTTGTGTCCATCGACCGAGCGCAATGCTATTGCCGGTATGCATGGCACATTGGCGTGGCACAGGTTACTCGTCCTCGGCGGTTAGCAGGCCCTTCTTCCACCAATTTCGATCCGTACTTCGACGCCGGTTTCGCCCTTAGCGCTCTGATTCCTGCCGTTGCTGCGCTGAACGGGAGTCACATAAAGTGAGATGTTCCCAGCCTGGGTTTTTGACCAAAGGTTGCAAGTAGTCCTTCGTTGTCCATGGCAGGACGATCGTTGGCCAAAATGTCGAAAGCCGAGATTTTTCCGATACTGCATAGTAGGCGCCACATTCGAGGCGCAAGGTGGTCCCAGCCTTTGCGGAGATCGCCCATGAACGCTGCCAACCCTCCCAGAAAGTCCGCACTCTCACCATCTAAGGCATTGGAGGCCAGGGTAGAGGCGCTGGAGTTTCTTGTTCTCGGCCTGCTCAGAGCACATAGAGAGAACGCCGTCTGCAAGGCATCAGTCATCGACACCTTCAGGCTCATGGACCAGCTACTGACGCAGCCAGAAATGCAGAAGCGCCCGGCATACCAACTGGAGTGCAAAATGCACTACGCAGATGCGGTGGTACTAACCTGGGGCGACGAAAACTAACTCCTTGCCAAGCCGTCCTCACTGACGCCGACTTCTCTACCATCCAGCTACTCGTATGACCTGAAGTCCTTGTCATGAAAAGTGGAATTGCACGAGTGGCATTGCCACCAGCCGCGCAAGCTCGCACTTCCCTGCAGGCGAATGAGCTTTGAATCCGCGTCGTAACACTTTTGGCAGAAGGGACCATCCTTGCCTTCCCCGTCAACACGCCAATAGTAAGGCTGTTCGTAGACCAGGCTCAATCGGATGTTTGCGGCCTGTCGCAGAGATGAGATTGTTTCATCACGCTCTAGCAAAAGCTGCTTAACGTCAGCTATTTGCATTTTCGTGTCCGCGAGCGCACCGATGAGGTCCGCCAACTTGAAGTTTATTTCCGCCTTCTCGAGACTTGTCGTGCTGTCCTTGATGAGTCTCGCAATGTCAGTGGCGGTCTTAATTCCCGAAAGCGCGGCGGTGATTGAGGGTATGTCCATGATCCTCTCTTGGGCGTGGTTCCAACTTGCAGACAGACAGAAAGAAAACTAGCGGAGATCTGCCAAGCTCACGCTATAGACGAGCCCCGGCGGAACGAGACCAACCGCGGCTAAGACTTCGCTGGGCGCCGCACGACGGTACCCTAGACGCTCATAGAATCCGGCTACCTGTTCTTCGCATTCAAGCCAAGTAAGTTGGTGCTCCTCTTGAACGACAGAACGAACTCCTTGTCGGACAAGGCGCGCGCCTACTCCATGCTTTCGCGAAGCTGGCAGAACTCCCACAAACGCCATATACGGCTTGAGTCTCTGCCACAAATAGGGCCCTGCCAAGTCGGGTGGGCTGTGCAGCATTGAAATATATCCAACTACTGCTGCGCCGTCCGTTGCGACAAAATTTGCTGTCCCCGGCACGCCGATGTTCTGTGAGTAACGGTATCGATGTGCAGCAGGTAGACAAGCGTGCTGGATGGCATCCACTTGCCCCTCGTCCGCATTTGCCGCCGCGCGAATCTGGATCATCGGCTCCTCTTGATTTCAAGCTCGAATGCAGGCATAGGTAAATTCTGCTCGCTTGAATCAAGCGTGGCCACAGTGAAACTCCAGAGCCCGCCGGAATGAGCTTTCTCAGTTCCGCCTACCACATGAGACACCCAACAGCCATGCCTCTCAGCTCGGACAACATGCGGTGATCGATACCTCAGCCTACTTCCATCACCACTTTTCATCGCTGTCGGCTTCATGACTGCGCTGAACTGAGTCAATAACTAGCTTCTTTGCTTCTGTAAACGAGAGTTCACCAGAGGCTACGCGTTGCAGCAAGAAGATGTGCTCATCCGAAACCGTCAGCCCGGAGAGCCGAACGGACGCAATAGCCTCTTCCAGGGCATCGTTTTTAGTGCGGTCAATCATGCGCGCGTCCTGATGTTCACATCCATGTATAGCATGCCGTTTCTGACCCGTCGCTTCTGGTCGCCGTTTAGTGCCATGTAGCGTTGTCTGACCAGCCAAACAGGACAGCCTGCCCTCTGGCCAACCCTGGCGAGGTATTCACGCACATTCGAGAAAGATTGCTTCAGTCTCTTGTCGGAAAGAGCTCTATCTATGGCACAAATCTGACTCTTGCGAATTGACGCCACCTGCTGCGACCGCTTCGCAACGAGTTCTTTCAGCAGGCCACTGCAACGCTCGCCTACCGTCGTCTCGCAGAAGCCATTATCATTGCAGAACTGTCTAATGCTCGGCGCCAAGCCATCCGATTCAATTTCCTTGGTCAGCGCTCGCTCAATAGCCGACTGCCTGGTCCCGCGCGGCAAGTAGGTGCCTCGGAACTTTCGCGGCAGCCTTGGTCGACCGATGGAGAGCGCAACAACCTTTGCAGCCTTCTCGGGGTTAATAAGTATCAACGTTGAGCTAACGTCAAAGTACTCAGAAATGTAGAGGAGCGAGCAGAGGCTTGGTCTTGTGTGCTCGGCCTTCCGAAGGACTCGCCCAAGTCGTCGAGCAGCATCCTGAAGGTCTGTGTGCTTACTGACGTGGTGAATGAACACGCCGGCGGCCTCCTCGCGAAAACTTTGCGCCTTCTCCCCAGAGGTGTACTCAAGTAGTTCAACCAGATGTCGTTCGCCTGGGTCCGGAGGAAGAATGCGCGAAGACTGCGGGGCGTCAGCCAGTGCGTGACCGCAGAATGTGCAAGTGTCTATCGAAGTGCTGTGCTGCCAATGCTGCTTTGTGCCGCAAAGTGCGCAAGAGTCCTCGAGCCGGCTTCTGTGGATATTGCATCGAGAGGTTCCCATGATCTGCCAGATAAGCCGGTCGTAGAGGATAAGGCCCTGTTCCGCACTTTCACGGAGGCATGCGGGACACCAGCTTCGATGCAACTTGATGCAATCACTGTTGTTCTTTGCACACACTTCACTCAGATGTATAAGCGTGCATGAACGGATATCAGTACGGCCGGTGGCCGACTCTAAAGCCTGTACTAGACGCCGTACGTTAGGGCTGTAGCCATTGACTCTGGCGCTGAAGAACCGTGGAACAATCTTGCTAAGCTTGTGCCTGCTCCAAGCATCCAAAGTGCAAAGTAGCTGATAAGGCGTCATTGTGTGGGCGTGGGCGAGGCGCGCTAGGTAAGAGGTGAGGGACTCAACCTCGCACGTCCCAGCACCTAGAGGCGCCAGGTCAAACAAGAATGTGGAGCTAGCTACTAGTTTCATGCTACCTCCCCACCCACGGGGTCGCGAACGGGATTGCGAAGGCCAGGACGATACTGGCGCTTTGGCTTGCCCAATGCTTGGCGGCTGACAGTCTCTGGCGTGGCATAGACACCGGCATTCATCTCCTCTAGAAGCCGGCGCCGCTCGTTAAGCGCATGGAAGGACTCCGCTTGCTCAACAAGGCGTGAGCGCTCGAAGTCCCGAATGCGCAGATAGCTTCTGTCATCTGCGCCCATCTCGGCGAGCGCGAGCCGGCTCCACTTGATGGCCGACCCGCAGCAACCAGCGGTCCCAGCGTAGATGAAGTCCATATGCTTGACGAGCGATTGTCCCGACCTCCAAGGGAGTTGCGTGTCAATACTTGCCAAAATGCGCGAGAACTCAATGACGTCGTCTTTGCTTTCCGAGTAACCCGGAAACTCAATGACTACCATGCGGCCATTGAGGTGAGCCGATAGAAAGCAACGATCAAGCAGAGTGTAATCACCACAAACGACAACGGCTGCACCAGTTTTATTGCCGAGACACTTCAGCGTGTCCAGAGCTGGGATGGGGCCGGCAGGGCCGCGAAGTAGCAGCATTGGCATACCCTCATCGACGGCTATGAGTATCGTATTCCTTGCGATCATGGTCCGAATCAACGTCGAAAGCAGTGATGCTTCGGTGTGGGACCTACGTAGCGAATAGTCACTATCGCAGAAGCTTGGATGCTTGACTTCTACGAGCAGATCGGCCCAAAGCTGCTTTAGTGTGAAATGGCCTTGATTGGTTTGAGAGGCATCGACTTTGGCGTAAGGAATGAACCGCGGGTCACGGTGTCCTTTGAACATCTGCTCCAGGCATTCCTTCAATATGGTGCTCTTTCCGACTCGACTTGGACCTATCAGGAAGATCACATCGCCTTCGGTGGCCAAGCTTAGGTGTGCATAGAGCTTTCTGCCAACGTTTTTGCACTCGCGATGAGGGATTCGGATCCGGCTCAGCCTATTGGCATAGTCCAGATAGTTCATGGGCCTACCTCGTCTACCTCGTAGGGGGTGGGGGCCGATTCAAGGGCGAGCAACTTGATCCTGCTGATTCTCCGTGGGCTTTGCTCGATGGTCGGTATCAGCTTTTGAGCTATAGCGGCTCTGGAAGTTGCTTCTTCCATGGCCTTGGCTATTTCTATGTCTTTTGTTCGCTCGATGCCGCGCTTGACATCCGTGCACTCGATTCCAGGCATTTCATTGAACGCGCTGCGAGCCAACTCTTCGGCGGTCAGATCTTCGGCCCAAGTGTTGCGACACGTGACAAGCTTGCCGTTCACCAAGGCATAGATGCGATTGGCGTCCCAAGGCTCTTCAAAGATGACGACCTTGGCTTTATCAGGCAGGACGTTTAGGTCTGGGTGCCGAAAGTGCCTCTTTGCGTAGTGAAGCCCGCGGGCACTATCCAGCTGTATCCGGTTTCTGTGGCCAGGCGCTGTAAGGCGTAGGAAAGCATGATTGAACTCTACCCTCTGGCCGCTCGCAGGGTACTTCGCCAGTCCTTGCGAGTTGCGTTGCTCGGGAGAATGGAGATCGTCTATTCCGTAGGCATTGAAGATTCTTAAGTACTCCGCCACTCCATTGACAACATCTTCAAACTGAAAAGTGGCATGCTCCTGCCCCTTGTGAGATGAACTTGCGCCGCGTTCGCGCTGGTCATTCTTCTTGTTGCCGGGAAGATTCTCAATAAATGACTGAATTGAACCGAACGCAGATTCAATCGGCGACCCAAATCGTGGCGCACCGGGCGGGCGGTTCTGCTTATGGATGCCGAGATGCGCGAGTGTCGCTTCGAAGTAGGTCGAGTTGAAGTCCGAGCCATTGTCAACAACGATTGTTTCGGGGAGACGTGAATGCACTCGCGCGCAATCTCTGAGGACCATGCAGCATGAGCGAATGCTCGGAGGTTTGAAGCTCAGACTTTGAGCAAGTATGAGGTCTGTTCCTTCGTCTCGCATAGCGGTAAGCCAGGGCGAGCGAAATATAAAATCATTCTGGCTGACTGCTATGAGGACATCGATTGCCAGCAACTGATGATCTATGTGAGCGCGCTGGAATGGACGGCCCGGGCGAACGTCTCTCAGCGCGGGGTCAACGGGCGGCCGTACCGCATTCTCACGGCGTTTTCCGCCCCGCAGTCCTTCAGCCTTTTGTTTGTTAAGTTGGTGAATCTTGTTATAGAAGGTGCTTCTAGCAACCGGCTCTTGGCGAGCCGACACAGGTTGTAGAGGGTTCTGGATGGAGTGCTCTAGAAGGTAGAAGCGATACGCTGCAACTGGTGAGATGGATACCGGAGTCAGATAGCGCTCATTGATTACCTTCATCAGAAGGTCGGAATGCCATTCTTGCTGGCGAGAGGTGCGATTACCTTTGAATCTATGCCTCGGCGCTAGCGAGGCAATGTCGCCATTCTGCTCATATGTCTCATTCCACCTTGCCAACGTTCTGGCAGAGGCCGTTGTCTTCATCTGGCCACGTAGCTGTCGTATGCGATCCGCTGCTATCAACCCATCTCTGCAAAAGGGTGCTACTCCCGTTGGGTCCGCCGGTAGCTCCGTCTCTAGGTATAGCGCTTGCGCAAGACTCACGGCGTCGCCTGCGACCATGAAAGTATGTGGGCGTGTGATCAGCCTGTGTTCTAGGTCGCCGAAAAGGACGCCAGCTCCGAGTAAATGAATCAGAGGACTCATGTCCAAAAGGCCGACGGTCCGTGCTAGATCTGCCAATGAGAGCGCTGGTGTAGTCCTCAGCGTGCTCGCGACGTCCTGATACACGCGCTCCTGTACCGGCTCAAGTTCCAGAGTGCGCCAGATCAGCTCCAGATTCTCGGTCTTGATAGGGCAGATCGCGCGCTCCGTGACGACCCTATGAGGAAGACCCAGCGTGGCGAAGAAGTTCTGCGCCGGTAGGTGTTCCCAAGTTCCATCCGCCGAGAGTATCCATTCGTCTGGGTATTCTGCCTTCTTCTCGCGGCAATCCGCTTCCTTCTTAACTTGCGCAATCCAGATGCTTTCCTCTTCGATTACCAGGAAATCCGGTGTGTACGGAGTGGACTTACGGGTCCTTCGGGAAGGAGTTGGTATTGCGACTTTAGGGGGCTGGTCCCAGTGCTCGAGAATGTGCCGGCTGAGGTCGCAGCTCAGGGCAAAGCGCATCTCATGTGTGCTCTCACATGCTTCGGTGTGCCGCATCTTCCGGCTCGCGTATCGCCAGGTCGTGTTCAATCGCCCAGTGGACGCCACTCGTCTCGAAGGCGGTGAGTTTCTGGTCTCGCGGATATAGCCCTTCCCTGCATCCGGGATCGCCAGCAAGTCCATGAGCCCTTCTAGTTGGCACTCAGAAAGCGGGCCCATGTACCCTCCGATCACAATGTGATGCATGCCCTGCTGGCGTATGGAATGAAGAGACGTGTTCCCGCCGTGGAAAGACACATGCACGGCTCCCAAGGTGGGCACCTTTTGGCCGAGTACGAAGACTTTGGTTACGCATGGCGCGTCCTCACAGCCGGCGTAGCTAGACGCGGGCCGCAGAAAGGCAACGCGCCTTAGATGAATAGGCGCGCTGATTTGACTTTCGGTGGGAACGCCTTGAGCATAGGCTTTAGCGAGGGCTGCAACCCGCGTTCACCTCAAAGGCTCCACACCGCCGGTGTGGGGCCTTTGTCGTTCTTGGCGTCCAGCTAACTTGCGTTTGAGCTGTTGGCCTCCTGTGGGGTCTTATTCAGGGCTTCGGAAAGAGATACTTCGAGCCAGCGCCTCACCGCCTGTGTGGCGGCAAACCATCCTTTGCGACCTGGGATTTGGATCATTTCAATCGGCAGACGGCCGCTTGAGCGGGCGCGCGACAAGGCGCGACAGGAAGAGAACCCCATCAGCTTGGCTGTCTCAGCTGACGTGAGAATTGGACGGTCGGGCAAGTACGGCCCGAGATCGATCGGTGTACCCATGGGCATCGCCCTGTTCAGTGAGAACCAAAATTGCGCCAAATGGCTCCTAATGGACCCAACATGCCACAACTGCCCCCGCGGGGCAACAAGAAAATAGCCCTAAGTTATTGATTGATATAAATATATCACTCTTAGTCCCACCCACCGCAGGGACGGGGCGTGGACTGGTACCGACCCCATAAGTTGAGACATTGTTTCAACTTATGATGATAAAAAAGGCAATAGTTGCAACGACTTGCCTTTACGGCAGCCATTTTGGGCCGTCGGTCCGCTTTCGATCTAGCCTCCCCGGCGATCGGTTGGTAGCCCCCGCTTCGCTGTCTCGGATTGAAGACTGAGCGCCGGATCGTGGAGGTCAGCGGCACGGGCGAAGTCCGGGTGCTCGCCACGAACCGCAGTGCGATTAGCACGCGGGCATCTTGAAGCCTCCGATGAGAGCCTCGCGTCGTGTCCGGCCTCTGCCCAGACAAAAGCTGCTGAAGTCGGACGCCGAGGGGTCGCGCAATGCGACACTGCTGGCGCTATCGCATCAATGCCACAGAGACGCGAACAACGCTCAAAGCGTCCAGTGCGTAAGGCCGCCTCAAACCCTCCTCAACCGCTCTCCGTTCGTCTCGCACCTGGTGGGCGTACAGTGAGACGTGGCTCGGACTCTGTAGAATCGACAAGTACCTCGATCTCAAATCCATGCATTCAGGGCGGACAATGGATCAAGAATGGATTCTACAGACCCGGCTGACGCGCCGGTCTTTCGCCAATTCGACCTGGATTCCACTGCGTGCATCGGTGGACATTGAGCGCGGACACTCGGATGTCACCACGCCCGGACATGTCGGTGAGTTCTTCGGCTGCGGATCAGTAGCATTTCCAATGCAGCATCGCGCAGTCGCAGAGGGCCTAAGCTGGAGCGAAATCGGCATCGCGCACAGCGCACGCCCGCATGCCTACGAGGACGGCTATTACTCGCCGGTTGATCAGTACCAGTACTACGACAAGGAGCCTCTCGGTGTCGAGCTCATCTTTGAACACGATCAGCCCGTCGTGGGAACGAGACACTGGATCTTGAATCCGGACCTAGTAATTGCACTGCGGCTTATCAAGGAAGGTAGCAACTGGGTCAGGCCGGAAGAAGACTTTGTAATAGTTGCGCGCGAGTCCTTTGACGAGTCGGGCAACCACAACCAGATAGAGATAAAGCGCGAGTTCCTACTCGACTACCTCACAGCACGTGGTCTATCGCTACGGCTGTCGTACTACCGGCAACACGTGGAGACGGTAGTGTCCCTTGAAGGGAGTCCGTATGCCGGGATGACAGATAAACAGGAAGAGCGAGATGGCGGCCGCTTTGAGTTATTGATCCGTGACTTAAACAGTGTGCACGGCGGAAGCTGGTCATCGATGCGAATATGGCGGACCGATGTCGATCCGGAAGAGGATGCCCCTGTGATGGGGCCCGAGCGACATGACAACACCGCCTCAGAACACCGAGAAGGTCATCGCGGTGGCTACATCGGCGTCAGGGTAGAAGGAGAATTCTGGCGAGACGAGTGGATAGATGGTCAGCAGCGCAGCATTCGAGTAAGGGGAGATGAGGACCCGTCCCGCCCCAACTTCATTGTTGAGACTGATGGCACCCGGAGGCCTTCGCGCGACCTCGACTACGAAGATATCGGACGATGGTTATGGTTCCGTGCGGGCGTGGTCACAGAGCTTCTAGGGCGCCGTGGCTTCTCCCTACACTGGTATACACGTGAAACCGGTGCGGTTGTCTCTACATCGGGTCGCTCCACACATTTCGGCATAAATTCATCTGATCTGATCACTGTCTACGCACACGACATCGCCAGGCTTCCCACGTGGGAGCAGCACGTGTGGGCCTCACACAATGTCGTTCCGGAAGGTAAGGTCTCAGCAGAGCTACTGCTCTCTCAAGCAGAGACAAGACCGGCTACTACCGACGCGTTCGAAGTGCTCTTCTTCAAAACGATGCGACTGCTCGAGAACGGGTTCTCACAGTCTCTCAACGTAAAGCTATTCACCCACGACATTGAAGACCGCGCTGCGATGCAGAGCGTATCCCGCTTCGTCAGCAGAGATCGTGCGACCCTACTCAGGCTAGCGAAAGAGCTCATTCGCGTATTCTCTGATCGTTTGGATGTACGTGAGCTTCGAAAGCTATCGACGCATCGGGATAAGGAGAAGCTGGGCTCGAACAAGCTTCTACAAGACCTACTTGCTCAGAAGATTGGTGAAGAGGATGCTCGTCGCATGTGTAGTGTTCTGGCTGGCGTGTATGACATGAGGGTTGGGGATGCTCACCCAACGAGTTCGAAGGTCGA
Organism: Pseudoxanthomonas indica; assembly: GCF_900167565.1. Classification (NCBI taxonomy): domain Bacteria; kingdom Pseudomonadati; phylum Pseudomonadota; class Gammaproteobacteria; order Lysobacterales; family Lysobacteraceae; genus Pseudoxanthomonas; species Pseudoxanthomonas indica. The sequence goes on along the minus strand of NZ_FUZV01000001.1, from coordinate 1,699,427 downwards.
AGATGCGATCAAGTTGGCAGGAGTAGACCCCAACAATTCGTTCCTAAGGCAAGGCGAGCAGTTGATCTACAACTACGGCAGCAGCATTTGGAATATCGGAGCAGCACTCTTCCATGATGCCGCGAGCAACGAAAATCGGACCTAGGTGTCGATGCTCGCTCCGCTTCAATCTGAGGCGCACATGGATGCTCATTTGCCAATCTGGCCGCAGCATGAAGTCTTCTATATTGAAAGCATGCTCTTTCATACGAGGAAAGCATGCTCGTCTATGGACTACATCGCTGATCTGATTGAGCGAATCGATCGACATCAAGCGGATGGGGGCACTCTCGCCTTCGACTGCTCGATAGCCCTAGATCACGGACAGAGCATCGTGCTGTGTGCTGCCGCTGTCTCTAGGTACTTCTGGCCCGTCAGAAAAGCACACGCACCGCGCGGTGCATATCTCAAGCGAGTGTTCAAGGTTGAAGATGGCTCCCCCTTGCGTGATCGCAGTCTAAGGGATGCCGCTGAGCACTTCGATGAGCGTCTCGACAACCACCTGGCCGGCAGCATTGTTGGCGTGATCTTGCCCGAGTGGTTCGGTCCAACGCACCGAAGTGACGCGCCGACGCACTACTTCCGAGCCTACTTCATCGATTCCGGAAAGTTCAGGATTCTTGACGACGAGTTCGAGATCCAGGCCATGTCAGATGAGCTCGTTCGGATTCACAATCAGCTGCTTTCTCATGTTGACGGCGGTGGGCGCTTTCCTGGCACTAGCGCGTAGTCGCATCCGGACATCTTTGTATTTCACGCCGCCTACGAGACCTTGTGCTCGTAGTGGGTCTTGGGCCTATCGTCGAGAATGCACTGAAGTTCCTCCGCCGGGCGAGTGCTTAGATCGGAGCTGATGACAGCTACCGACCCGAAGCGGACATGGGTGCCGCGAGCAGCGCCGGCTAGTGATCACACCCGGCCTCGACCCGAAACGTAAATTGCGGACCGAGAGCTGAAGTCTGGAAAGTCTCGCTGCTGCGGCGTAGCGTTGTCGGCACATGCTGGAATGCGGCCTAAAGAGATTTCATTGAAATGAGACATTTCTGCCTGCGAGCCCTTCGCAAGTGGGCGCTGGCGAGCCTGGCCGTCACGGCGCTCTTGGCATTGGTGGTCGGCGTCTACTGGTGCATGAACTAAGGCTTTTGGGAGCCGCGCCTCAACGCACGCACCTAGATAGCGACTGCATGTCGGTCTCAGTAGTTTTACTGACACTGATTGGGAACAAGTTCGGATGCCCGGAACTGAGCAGAAGTCGATAGTGAATGCTACTTGAGCGACCGCCCCCACCCTCAGTTCTAGTGGATCGCCACGATTGGCTGTGAAGAATCGGCCGAGTCAACCCACCGCATTAGAGGGAGCCTTCTCGGGGCGAAATGACGCGCTCGACTGATTTCTCCCACTATGAGTGCCCTGTATGCAATCGAACGAAGAAGTATCCGCTCCCGCCTCGGGTGGCAGCCTCTCAACCGATTTGGCGCGCGGTCGCACGCACTTTGCTAATGAACGGACACATCTGGCCTATTTACGTACTACAGTCTCGCTAATTGGCTTCGGAATAACTATCAACCGCTTCAGCATGTACCTCGTGCAGAATGACCAGGCGCCTCAAGGAAAGCTGCTGCTGCGTGACGCGGGTAATGCTGGGTTGGGCATGGTCCTTCTTGGACTCGCACTGTTGCTCTGGTCAATAGCAAGGTACTGGAAGGTTGATAAGGAAATAGACGCTGGGTTCATCAAGCCACGGCATCGCGGCACGATCGCATTTAGCGTCGGGCTCCTAGTGCTGGGTGGCATTACTGCTCTTTGGCTCTTTTTGCCTCACTAGCTAGTAATCATGCGTCAGCAGTGGCCTTGAAATTGTTCAATCTTGGGGTCTGATATGGAAGCCGCTTACGTGTTCGTACACAGTGTCGCCGAGTGCGGCGTCCTGGTTATGGACGCTACCGCTGTTTGTGTGGCGATTCTCGGCACTTTAGCGACGATCGTGGCCGGTGTGCGGTGGCTGCGTCAGCCGGCTTTCGCAGAGCGCGTTCCAATTCGAACAATGTGGATCTGGTACGCCCGCTGGCTAGTCGCTGCACTAACGTTCTTGCTGGCGGCAGACATAGTTGAATCCACCATAGCGCCCACCCGTGAAGATCTGATCAGACTCGCCGTGATTGCCGTGATCCGAACATTCCTTAACTATTTTCTAGACAAGGACCTTCACGAGTTCAATGCCATAAATCGTAAACAGCAGGAACACCAGGCTTCGCGAAGTTAGGGGGTATTCGTTCACGCGGTGCCGGATTCGATGCCGGTAGCTAGCGGCTTTCGTCCCAATCCGACGAGATTCCATCCAAAGGTCTGCCGCGAATAGTGGCAGGGAGGTACAACTTGCTTGCGCGAAGAATCGATGGGGTAGGTATTTGTACGCGAGTGTCGTAAGTAGAAGTACCGAGGACGAGTCGTGAGTGGTTGGTAGAAAATCTCGGTGCCTTTCGCCCGCGTTGAGGATAAGACCATGGCAGCAAGTAAGCCGAATATCGTAATCATTTGGGGTGACGACATCGGTCAGTCCAACATCAGCGCCTACTCAGATGGAATGATGGGTTACGAAACAGCGAATATCGACCGTCTCGCCGCCGAGGGGGTTCGATTCACCGACTACTATGCTGAGCAAAGTTGCACTGCGGGGCGCTCATCTTTCATTACGGGGCAGTGCGGATTTCGTACCGGAAACACTAAGGTCGGCATGCCTGGTGCTGCACAAGGTTTGCAGTTCCGAGACGTAACCATTGCGCAACTTCTCAAGGCGCAAGGGTATGCCACCGGCCAGTTCGGCAAGAACCACTTGGGTGACCGAAACGAGCACCTGCCTACTGTGCACGGATTCGACGAGTTCTATGGTGCGCTTTATCACCTCAACGCATCTGAGGAGCCGGAGTTGCCCGACTATCCGCCCGCCAAAGATTTTCCAGACTTCCTGGCCAACTACGGTCCTCGAGGTGTCCTGGACTGCAAAGCAACCGATAAGGAAGACGCAACAGTTGATCCGCGTTTCGGCAAGGTCGGCAAGCAGACGATCAAGGACACCGGACCCTTAACCAAACTGCGAATGGAAACGGTCGACGACGACATCGCTGATCGCGCAGTTGATTTCCTGAAGCGCCAGAATGATGCCGGTAAGCCAGTTTTCCTTTGGGTCAACTTCACCCACATGCATTTCCGCACTCACACAAAGCCAGAGAGCATCGGCCAGGCGGGAAGGTGGCAGAGTCGCTATCACGACACCATGATTGACCATGATGAGAACGTCGGCACAGTGTTGAAGGCATTGGACGATCTTGGCATGGCGGAGAACACCATCGTCATGTACTCAACCGACAATGGCCCCCACATGAATTCGTGGCCAGATGCCGCTATGACTCCGTTCCGCAACGAGAAGAACTCGAATTGGGAAGGAGCATTTCGTGTGCCTTGCATGGTCCGGTGGCCAGGTCAAATTAAGCCGGGCACAATCTGCAATCAGATCGTTTCTCATCTTGACTGGGCGCCGACGCTCCTGGCCGCTGCTGGTGTGCCTGACGTAACTGAGCAACTGAAGAAGGGCATGAAGGTGGGCGACACCACGTTCAAGGTTCACCTAGATGGCTACAACCTCATTCCGATGCTCACCGGTAAGACTAAGGAAAGCCCACGGAAGGAGTTCTTCTATTTTAACGATGACTCGAATCTGGTCTGTCTGCGTTACGACAATTGGAAGTTTGTCTTCACGGAGCAGCGTGCAAAGGGAACTTTGCAAGTTTGGGCTGAACCATTTACGACTTTGAGGGTACCGAAACTGTTCAACCTCCGGACAGATCCGTATGAGAGGGCCGACATTACGTCGAATTCGTACTGGGACTGGTGGCTCGACCACGCATTCATTTGCGTGCCAGCACAACACGTCGTTGCCGAGTTCCTGGATACGTTCAAGGAGTTTCCACCGAGCCAGGCCGCCGGTACGTTCGGCGTAGATCAGGTCCTAGAGAAGCTCCGCGAGAGCACAGGGAGCACCTAAAGCTGGATGCAGTTCTCTCTCTCCTTAGCAGTCAACGAAAAGCCGGAAGTTGAGCTTCCGGCTTTCTTGTATGCCTGCATGTGAATGTGCTCGGTGCGCGTGATGCAGCTTGAATCGTTTGAGTCGAGAGTCAACGTCCGCTTCTGGCCGGAACCGGACATCGGTGGGGACGGAGATTTAGGAAGATTTATCGGGGGTACGGCTTGGCAGCTTCCGAGCCCAAGCGGACACTCAGCCGCTGTCAGGCTGGCACCAGGCGAGGCTTCTGGATTTATTGAGGAGTGCGTCAAGCCAGGGGGATAGCCGCCCGTCGGGCTGGTGTCCGCTTGCGACTTTCCCCCTCGTTGGCCGTATCAAATGGCCACAGGGAAATGGGTATGAAGGTTCTCCCGCTAGTCCTTATTCTGCTGTGTGCGGCCTTAGTGGCCGGCAAGGTTTGCGCTCAAAGCTTCTTCTGCAATGGGCAGCCGAGAACCACCTACAGTACGTGTGAGCCTTGCCCCAATTCGTATCAAACGCGATCACAACTTAGGTGCACGCAGCCGACCGACATTCAAGGCAACGGATGCGGCGCAATTACGTGCGAAGGGACATGCACCTGCGAAGAGGCGCCATCCAACGACGCCAGTACCGGCAACGCGGACTGGGTTAGGCAGTTCGAACGCAGGAACAGCGGGGCACCATCTGGGGCCCGTGAGCAAGCAGGTACGCTACCGCAGCAACCCCAGAGAAGCTCCTCCCCGCAACTGCAGAACGCGGAACTACCGGCGGCTGGCGGACCTCGCATTCGTGCTGATGACTCAGTGCCGATGGCCGACGTGGAGATTTCATCATGCCTGCGAAGAGTGGGGAAGGTTGGACCTCTCAACAGGGATGACGCTTCGTTGATCGTTGTTACGCTCCAGAACACCTGCTCCCAGTGCATCTCGGGCAAAGTCCAAGTGACGAATGGTAAGGGAGAGGTGGGAAGAGACCCATTCGGTAGACCGGCACGCCCGTCCTACTTTAGGCCAAACCTTTCTGTGAGCACTTCCTTCAGAGTAGGAGACAACGCTGAGTGGGTTTGGAGAGATGATGTTGCTGTCGACGTTCCTGACGGACGCAAGCGAATCTGCCAGTAAGCAAGAACGTGATCGAAGACTGCTTGAGATCTGAATATGCGCCTACGGTCGGTCGATGATGGGTAATCATCTCACCAGGTTGTCCCATGTGAATGCCAAACGTCCACGCCGAGAATCTTGCCGCGCTAGTGGACTCCATCTTCACTCAGTTTGCCCACACGCCGTGGCACCACGGCATCTGGTTTGTGCCAAGCATTCGCTACGCAAGTGCCCCCCCTAGGTTACGTGTTGCACAACTAGCTTGCATGCGATATTGGCCGCAGGTATGACAGCGGTCAGAGTGCTTCGGTCGTGACCTGCAGTTCCTCGTGGCAGCCCTGCGAACGCCCTGGAACATAGCCAGTGCCTAAGTCCATGCGGTATGTAAAAGGCCCTAACTCGGTGAGTTCTGTCAGCATCGTCGTTGAGGAGGTGGAGTGGTCGTCTGTGCGCTCATGCGGCCGAAGAAGCGGATTCGATTGAGCGCCTGGTCAGTTTCCGCATCCGAGCCAGAAGATGAATAGCTCGCCTACGTTGCCCACCCTGTAATGGGGTTCGAAAAATGCGATTTCAGGCTGTTATCTGTAATTTTGTTATGTTGTAATTCCGGGCACGCCAGGGACGGCACTCCTAGAGATTGCCGTCCCTTTAACTGGGGATTTGCAATGTATAGAACATTGGTCGGTCGCTCCGCATTGAATCTGCTTGCAGCGGCATTTTGTTTACTAGGTAGTGTTCCAGTTAGTGCACAGGACACCTACGAGTACACCTATGAAGGGACGTATGGACAGGGCAAGGACATCGAGAGCCTAGCCTCCGACGGGCTGTTTGGTGACCGGGTCAGTTACATCGACGGCGGTGTGAGCTTCCAGGTTATCGATGTAGCCGCCAAGACCAACGTCAAGCTTCCATTGCAATTCGGTCGCCTTTTAAGGCCCTTCGCGCCGTACTATGCGGACTCGGCGACTCTAGCCACTGACCGCTCGCTCATTCTCGGCACACAGTGGCGAGCCGACATCCCCTACGTCGCTGGCATCTACCGCAAGAACAGCGATTTCTATCGCAACACTCGGCCCCGCTGCAGTGTTGTCGGATTGGTCCCGCAGGCACAACCCGTCCAAGGCCGCCCTCCTATTCTCCAGTACAACTTCTGGTACGGGGTGGAGGCCAATATTCCCGGTTATGGACGTGAAACCTTGTGGCCCATTGCGGCGAATTCTCCGGTACCTAGCTCGGGCGGCCCTTATAGGTACTCCACAATGAGTCATTGGCGGGTCTCGTGCTTACCCGCACTTAAGAACGCTACGGGCGAAGGCTTCAAAATCACACTGCCGGATGGCGCTTCCTACGACTTCGATTGGCTGGCTCTTCGCCCCGTGACGCCATTCACCTCACCGTATGGCGGCGATGCGCGCGAGGAGATGTACTTCATGGCCTCCAAGGCGACGGACCGCTTTGGTAACACAGTGACGTACGAATATGACCCTAGCTTCCCCACGCATGTGACGCGCATGCTTGCCTCGGATGGTGCGGAGATTCGAATCAACTACGGCTCCGACGGGCGCGTTTCCACCGTCACCGACGGGACTAGTACCTGGCAGTATGTGTACGCGGTAATGACGGGAATGACCACGCCAGAGCTAAGCCAGGTCATTCTGCCAGACGGCTCGAAATGGCAGCTCTCACTGCCTCAGTATATTGGCGGCCAAGTCAACCTGCCAACGTTCGGCTATCAGTGCAACTTCTCGCCAGGGCAATACACATCCGCAGGTGACAGTGCACGCATGCGGCAGACCTTCGTGCACCCGTCCGGGGCGGTGGGCGAGTTCACCTACAAGGTCATTGCTCTGGGCTACAACAACGTGGCCTATGGCTCCTGCAATTCTGCTCAGCCGCCGGAGTACCCTCAGGGAAGACCAAAGGCATTTCTGTCAAATCCTCTCATCTCGAAGATGGTAAGCGGGCCGGGCATAACGCCCTTGATGTGGACGTTGACGTATGCCCCGAGCTGGTCGTACGCCACGGAGTGCGCAAGCGGCTGCCCGTCTACTTCGACGACTACCGTTGTGAAGAACGATGGGAGCACGACGACGTACGTCTTCGGCAATGATGCTCAAGTCAATGCCAATCAACTGTTGTCCGAGTCGGTGAGCAGTGGGGGCATCACGCTTACACGGACAGACTACAAGTATCTGGCTTCTGTCACCGGCCAGGCATTCCCCGACTACGTCACCGGCGTGCTAGGTGCTCAAGATCTCGGCACGTTGGCGAACGAATTCTTTCGGCGCAATCGTCCTATGTATGAACGAACCATTGTGCAGGATGGGCGAGCATTCAAATACAAAGTGGACCAATTCGATGCGTTCGCGCGGCCTGTGGCCACCACGAAATCCAGCGCGCCTGCGCCCTGAAAGGAATCAGACCAGTGAACCACAATCTTGCCACCGGGCAACGCCGGCGTTCGTATCGTGCCATTGGCTTGTCGCTTGCCCTTTTGCTCGCCGGGGGCGCAGCCAATGTCGCCAGCGCTCAAACCTACTCCAAAACGCAGACAGTGGAGTACCAGGACGACTTGGGTCTATGGGTTCTAGGGCAGGTTAAGCGCACAACGACAAACAATGTCGAGACATCCCGCACGCTCTATGAGTGGAAGGCGATGCCGACGAAGGTCTATGGCTTTGACAATCAGCTGCGAAAATCGATTGACTATGACCGTACGTCTGCAGTTAGCACCGGGCAGCTGGGCACGGTCAAGACCGTGGCCGACGGACGTAACAATACAACCACACTGACGAGCTGGAAACGTGGAACGCCGCAGCGCATTGACTTCGCCGATGGCCGCTATGCCACCGCTGGTGTAGGAAACAGCGGCCGAATTGATTGGGCGGAGGACGAGAATCGCTCACGTACTTGCTATGCCTACGATGGCATGGGGCGGCTGGCTCGCATCACCTACACGTCCGAGTCGGCCACCAATACTTGCGATACCAGTGCCTGGGCCGAGACCACTTTGAACTTTGCGCCCAGCGCAATCGGACGCTATGGCTTGCCGGCGGGCTACTGGATTCAGTACGTGGATACCGGCAAGGGCCGCACCGTTCGCCATTTCGACGCGCTGTGGCGCCCGGTACTGGAAGAGCAGTTCGACAACACCGACAATCCCACCGCGCTGGCGACCCGCAGCATGGTGGTCAAGCGCTATGACGCGGCTGGGCAGCTGGAGTTCCAGTCATATCCGGTGGCCAGCCTGACCACCATCGGCGACGCCAGCCTGAAGGGTGTGTGGACCGACCATGACGCACTTGGGCGCGTTACCTCCAGCAGCCAGGACAGCGAACTAGGGCTATTGACCACGCTGACCGAGTATCTGACCGGCTTCAAGGTTAAAGTCACCAACCCCAAGCTGCAGAGCTCGACCACCAGCTTCATGACCTATGACCAGCCGACCATGGACTGGCCGGTGCTGGTGGAGCACCCCGAGTCGGCCTTCACCCACATCAGCCGCGATGTGTACGGCAAGCCGAAGAAGATTCGCCGCAGCAACAACGTTAGCCCCACTGGAGGCTCGTTGGCGGTGGACCGGGTCTACACCTACAACACCAAGCAGGAGTTGTGCGCCTCCACCGAACCGGAGACCGGCACCACCTTGATGGGCTATGACGCCGCCGGCAACCTGAGCTGGTCGGCCGCGGGCCTGGCCGCTGGCACGGCGTGCGATGCCACCGGCACGTCCTCGGCGGTGGTGGCACGCAAGGCCGCACGCAGCTACGACGCCCGCAACCGGCTGCGCACACTGAATTTCCCGGATGGCCTGGGCAACCAGGTCTGGACCTATCTGCCCACGGGCAAGCCCGGGGTGCTGACGGCCTACAACGCCGCCAACAATGGCGAGCCGGTGGTGACCACCTACAGCTACAACCGCCGTGGCCTGCTGTACCACGAGCGCCTGGTTACCTCGCTGCTGGACTGGCCCTACGAGTACAAGTACAACGCCAACGGCCACCTAGCCAGCAACAACTGGCACGGCATCGTGGTGGCGTACGCACCCAACCAGCTGGGCCAGCCGACCCAAGCCGGTTCCTACGCCAGCAACGTGCAGTACTTCCCCAATGGCGCGGTCAAGCAGTTCACCTACGGCAACGGCATCGTCCACACGCTGACCCAGAACGCGCGCCAGCTACCGGCGCGCAGCGTCGATGGCGCGCTGCTCGACCTGAGCTACGCCTACGACAAGCACGCCAACGTGGCCAGCATCACCGATGCCACCGCTGGCGCGCGCCAATCGCGGACGATGACGTATGACAACCTCGACCGATTGCTCACTGCCAATGGCCCCAGCTTCGGTGCGGCCACGTATGGCTACGACGTGCTGGACAATCTGAGCAGCGTCAAAGTCACCGGTGGCATGCATCCGCGTGACCACAGCTACCACTACGACCTGGGCAACCGCTTGGACAGCGTGACCCAGGTGCCCGGCAGTGCCATGGTCACTGCCCTGAGCTACGACCCTCAGGGCAACGTGTACAACAAGAACGGCGTGGTCCACAAATTCGACTACGGCAACCGCCTGCGTGAGGTGGTAGGCAAGGGCAGCTACCTTTACGACGCCCACGGCCGGCGCGTGCGCGACACCATCAACGGCGTGGCCGCACACAGCCAGTACCTGATGAACGGCCAGTTGGCCTTCTCCACCGACTCCCGCACGGGCAAGGTCCGCGAACACATCTACCTGGGCGATGACCCGGTCGCCATCCGCGAGCGCGATGCGCCCACCAATGTGTACACCTACCGCTACCTGCACACCGACGGCCTGGGCTCGGCGCTGGTGGAGACCGATGCCACCCAAGCGGTGCTGGAGCGCAGCGAGTATGAGCCCTATGGCGCGCTGACCAATCGGGCGGAGAAGGATGATGTGGGGTATACCGGGCACCGGCAGGATGCGGCGACTGGGCTGACGTACATGCAGCAGCGGTACTATGACTCGGAGGTGGGGAGGTTTCTTAGCGTTGATCCGGTTACTGCTTACGCCTCTCCTGGCTCAAACTTCAATCGATACAGCTATGCTCTCGGCAATCCTTTTAAGTTCTTGGACGCGGACGGTCGGATGCCGACCCAAGCGCAGAATGATCGCGTGCCTGTCGATACTAATGGACGTGGGCTTGCGTATGCTTTCCTAGCTTGGCTCCTCGGGCAAGCCGCGGTTGATGGAGTACAGCAGAATCAAACATCAGATGATGGGAAAGAAGGGACGCGAGAACTCGGCAACTTGGAACCGATTCATGCGCCCAATCATCCGGAAAACAATCCGAAGATTAAAGAGCTTTCGGATCGCGACCTGGGAGAGGCGATCAACAACCCCGCTGATGGAGAAAGCGTTAAGGTTCGGGGAAATACCGTCCTTGATGGAAACACCAGGATCAACGAAGCACTTGACCGTGGTTGGCCGGCGGATACCGTCATCCCAGTCATTGAGTACGAAGAACTACCGGACCCGGACTCAAACCCCCTTGGGCCGTATGGAGACTACGATTGATGGAAGAGGGTTACAAAGAATCGATTGCAAACGTGCGTCGTATCGTTCATTTCATGATGATGTCAGCGTTTGTTGAAATACGAGCGGCGAAGTCGCTGAATGGTGCGGCCAGGTTCGCTGACATCTTCCATAACGTGCCTATGCGCCTCTTGTCATGCGAGGACCTTGAGGATTACGAAGACCTTCTCTCAGACATCATGGCGCGAGCAAGCCGACACAACTTGGTAGCCTACTTAGAAGGATTGAGGAAGTTGGCGATCCGCCATGCTCCCGAAAAGAAATCAAATGATTGAGTCCCGCGTTCGATTTTGGTTCGATACCTGAGGGGCGAGACCACCTGAACTAGCTGCTGAGCAAATCGGGTGAGCAAGAGATCGGCGCGAGAGAATAGGCGTTGCAACGCGCTTGACTATCGCTGCATCGATGGTGACAAAGGTGAATAGAACTACCTTGTGCGCTACGCAAATAGCGTACCTGTGCGCGTGCGGGCCTGTTTGCGGCAAGGTGTGCAGACGCCAGCACTGAGCAGGCATTCACGAATTGGTATCCGCCAGTCGACTCGCGAAAACTGACGTGCTTTTGCGTGGAATCGACTTCCACCCGTCCAGAAGAGAATCGAGGACTACAAAATAGTGAAGTATCCGGGTTTCGATGGACCTGAAGTCCTTTCCAGAGCGGTGCTTCCACATGGCACGAAGTTGCACATAACAGGCGCGCAGAGATGTACGAACTGCTCTCCGCAGCCGGACCTAGCCGCCCTGAGATCGAGCCCTATCAAGGGGATAGCTCGCCATACGTTGTGCTGTGGATGAGTCGTCCCAGGCGCGCCGACGCCCGTCGAATGTCCGCTTTCGACCCAAAGCGGACATTGAGCGAAGGCTATGCAGTCCGGAACCCGAGATGCCCCAGGCCTCGGTCCTGCAATCAGTTGCGTGCCCCAACCTGGCGGCTAACGCCGGTCACCGTACCCGCGTCCATCCGGATACATGCCATTCGTAATGGTAGGGTCGGCGAATCTCCGGCTCTGGCTGTCAAAGAAATCTCGATTTAAGAAGGCTTGCTGATTGCCAGGAACTTCCAGGAACTGATTTCTAACCGTATGCTCAGGACAGTGACGAGGGTTGATGAGATGGAACTCCTACAAAGCCTTCTACAAGGCGTGACGAGCTTTTGCGTTCCTGGCCCGCGCTGCCATCCTGATTGGACGGCATGGGGCGCTATCATTACGTTTCTCGCGGTGCTCGTCCCGGCAATGCAACATGAAAGAAGCCGAACGGACGAAAGAAAGAGCAAGATTAGACGCGGCAGGCAAGCAATCGAGCAATTTGCGGCCGAGGTCAACGACCTGGCCGGCCAGATTGATTCGCATCGCCAGTATTTGCCCGCAATGCCCAGGTTCGTAAGCGGCGTCGGACCGCAGGCGATCGCAGGAATTCTGCGACTCCGAATCTCCATTCCACAATTCGATCCAATCGAGGAATTCGAACAAATAACTCAGGCTTGCAGCAATCTCTCCATCGGAGTGAAGGCATTCAACCAACTGATCGATTTGGGCCTCGCAGTCCCAGCAGTGCCAGGCGTAACGCACGTGTTTTCAAATGTATCAATGTTCGAAAGCATGCTTGATGAGATAGACCGTTCCCTACAGAACGTCATGCATGCGATGGAAAGCACGGTGCCAGGCTCGACGAGCAATATCCGAAGACGCCATGCAAACGGTTAGCACAAGGCGCTACTACCGGCAGTGCTGTGTGGTGTCGACAGGGCATATGTGGATGTGTCCACGCACCAACGTCTGAGCGGAGAAAGTCATTTCCTCTCGGATTGGCGGCCCTTCCCCTCCGGAGGTCCACACCCGACCAACGGAAGTTGCAAAGACCCCTAGTCTTCGTCTAGGGTTCCTCCGGGGAAATTGACAGGGCCGTCAAAATGTTAAAGGCGAAGGCTGGGGCAACCGTTCGTCTGCACGTTTCGTATGCATTAATGTCGCCGTTTATGCGCGAGGGCTGCTCACGGCCCGTCAATCGCGCCTTCTCGCGAGCGCGCAAATCGCCTTCGGCCAGTGCATTTGACGCCTGGCCGCCTCTCCGGAGGCCATACAGGCGGTCTGAGGGCCATCGAAGGCCCTCTCTGTCGCTCGTTTCGTGTCACCCGTTTGGGTCTTGTCAGCGTCTTTACGACGAGGAACTTATACTGTACCCGGTAGGTCACTAATGTAGCTACGTCGGTGGCCGATAGCCGTAAGTGTGCGCGTTGGCACATCTGTACTGAATGGGTTTGTTAGGCTGCGCGCCCCAAGGACATGTGGGGTGCTACGAGAGGGGTGAGGTATGGGCGACGCTATTACAAAATTGAAGACGAAGGAAGCACTACTACAAAACCTTCGAGACGCCAAAAAGCCATCTGCTGCTGAGGTGAGGGAGCAGCGTGTGTCGTTTGTTTTCGGATCGCTCGATTCGAAGAGCCCGATCACTCGCGAGATGGTTCGAAAGGCTTTGGAGAGCGCTTAAGGAACAAGCAAACGAGGGCAAGGGAGGCTTTCGTGATCTTGTATGAATTGACCGGTACGGAGCAAAACCCGGTCTACCAGGCTTTGGAAATCTCAAACGGCAATCGGCAGTACGATTTTCTGCTGTCCATTGTGGAAATGGCCACTGCAGTCGGTCGACCATTTCTCTCAGAGCACGTCATCAAAGCTCTCAACTTCCAGGCGATTACCTGTCTGCACACGAACGCAGGCGAGTATCGACCGTGTCAAGTGACTGTCGGAACGCACACTCCGCCCGAACACTATCGAGTCGACGCGCTAATGGAAGACTTCGTCAACTACGTGAATCGGCATTGGAGTGAATCTGATGCGGTCGCGCTTGCAGCGTTCGTCTTGTGGAGGTTGAACTTCATTCACCCCTTCATCAATGGCAATGGACGTACGGCACGAGCAGCCTGTTACTTCGTTCTATGCCTGCACCTCGGTCAATTGCTACCTGGTAGTACTATCCTACCGGAACTAATCAAGCGTGATCGAGCCGAGTACGTTGCCGCGTTACAGGCAGCGGATCTCTCTCTGTCGACCGGCCAGCTAGATCTTGCTGCTCTTCACCAGTTTCTCGAAGACCGGATTCAAGAGCAGATTCAATCCGCGCAGCCACCGCAGCCACCCCAGCAATCTGTGTCACCGTCGCCGTAACTCTGCTCGATGGGCCCCTCGGCTGCTCGGAACTGACTGGTTACGCCCCGCGCGTAGATGGCATTTCGCCGATGCGGTGCCGGATTGCCCATGAACTTGCGAATCCCCGCAAGCGCCGGAAGCGCCTTCCGAGAGCTATTTCGGCGTAGCCGGGAGCGGATGATTACCCCTTTCCAGAAGCAGCGCCTGAGCCTGGCATGCTCTGAGTTCTTCAGTATTCTTCCGCTCCGGTCGATAGCATCTGTCATGACTGTGTTGCTCGCGTATCCAGTCAAGGGCAATGCCCGCAATCAGCGTCTATGTTGTTGATATATACGGTTTCGCATTCGATCGCTTGGCCGACGCCTGCAGTGGCGCAGGACGCACGGTGTGGGATGACAACTATTGAAGGAAAGCACGGTCAACTTTTGCAGGAATGCACACTCCGCTCCGCGAAGCGTCGAGAAATCACACTGGCCAGCGCAGGACGCTGTGCGCCGCAATATTCGTACTCAAAGAGTCGCCTCGGCGCTCAGGGACTGACGTCAGCCATCGCTTCGTACTGTTCCGCAACACTCGCAAGAATTTCCGGAGTCGATTGAGATTTGTCTGATTCCGCGTCCCGAAGCGGACCGGTAGTCTGGAACATGTAAAAAACCGCATGGGTTCTTTTAGGACAATTCCGATATCCCCCGCTGCCGCCGGTCGCTAGCGTGACCGTGAACGAAGGGGCGCGCCGATTCACCAGACGTGCGCGTGTGCGGAACGAAGGACAGGGGTTAATCGAAGTGCGCAGTGGACGTGGTGGTGGTGGCAAACGCCACGGGCGTTGGATCGGACTGGTGCCGGGCATGGCCACGCTGTCGCTGGCAATGGCGCAGGTGGGGCCGGATGCGCAGGAACTGTTGCGCCAGCAGGAGCGCGAGCGCGCGCTGCGCGAGCAGCAGAAGCAGTCGCCGGATGTGCGCCTGGAATCGCCGACCTCCGCGTTCGAGTCGCTGCCCGCCGGGCGGTCCCCCTGCTTTCGGATCGATGCCATTCGCCTTGAAGGTGAAGACGCTGATCACTTCCGCTGGGCGTTGGAGTCCGCCGATCCGAAGCGCGATCCCGCGACCGGCCGCTGCTTGGGTACGCAGGGCATCAATGTGGTGATGAAGCGCGTGCAGAACGCGATCATCGCCAGGGGTTACGTAACCACTCGTGTACTGGCCGCCCCGCAAGACCTCACCGGTGGCGCGCTCACGCTCAACGTGATTCCAGGCCGAATCCGTGCGATCCGCTTTGCCGACGGCACCGCGCCCAATGCAACGCTGTGGAATGCGGTCCCGGTCAGTTCCGGTGATCTCCTCAATCTGCGCGACGTGGAAATGGCGCTGGAGGTGTTCAAACGGGTACCGACCGCCCAAGCCGATATCCAGATCGTGCCCGCGGACGGACCCGAGGCGCAGCCAGGTCAGAGTGATCTAGTGATCGCCTGGAGCCAGTCGCGGAAGATCCGGGCGAATGTATCGCTGGATGATTCCGGCAGCGAGGCCAGCGGGAAACTGCAGGCGGGAGCGACTCTCTCTGTCGATAACGCCCTGCAAGCCCATGACCTGTTCTACCTCAATGTGGGTCACGACGCTTTCTCCGGCAGCGGCAAGGGAACTGAAAGTTGGGCCGCTCACTACGACCTGCCTGTCGGGTACTGGCTGATCGGGGCCAATGCCAGCGCCTACGACTACCACCAGACGGTGGCGGGGCACTCACAGAACTACGTCTACAGCGGTAACAGCCAAAACGCCGACGTACGTTTGTCGCGGCTGCTCTATCGCAACGCCACCCGCAAGTTCGGTGCGTATGTGCGCGCATGGGCACGGGAGTCGAAAACCTACATCGACGACACCGAGATCGAAGTCCAGCGCCGTCGTACCGGTGGTTGGGAAGCGGGACTCACATGGAAGCAGTTTCTGGGCAAGGCCACGCTCGATGCGAACACGGCCTTTCGCCGAGGCACCGGTGCGTTTGACGCGCTGCCAGCACCGGAAGAACGGTTCGACGAAGGCACCTCTCGCATGAAGGTCATCACGGCCGATGCGCAATTGACCGCGCCATTCCAGATCGGAAAGCAGGTGCTGCGCTACACCGGCAACTGGCGCGCGCAATGGAACCGCACGCCGTTGGTCGCGCAGGACCGGTTCGCCATTGGTGGGCGCTACACCGTCAGAGGCTATGACGGCGAGGTCTCGTTGACCGGCGAGCGTGGCTGGCTGCTGCGGAATGACATTGGCCTCCCCCTCGGCGGCGGGCAGGAAATGTATGTCGCCGCCGACTACGGCCACGTCGGCGGTCCCGCGACCGCATGGCAGCTGGGGGTTCACCTCGCAGGCATGGCCCTGGGTCTGCGCGGCGGCTGGAAGGGTGGCTACTGGGATTGTTTCGTCGGTGCCCCGATAGACAAGCCCAAGGGTTTCCCAACCGCGTACACCACCACGGGTTTCAGCTTGGGCTGGTCGTTCTGACTTCGTCTCCGATCAAGCTGAGCTCCGCGCGACAGCTCGCCGTCGCGCGGCAAGAACAACAACCAAGAAGTACGCACTAGAACAAGAAAAGCACGTTGTGAATCGCATCTATCGTCTGGTCTACAACAAAGTACTCGGGCTCGTACAGGTTGCTTCGGAACTCACCTCGTCCGCACAGGGTGGTTCAGGCGGTGCCGGAGGCGAGCGCACGACGTCTTTGCCGGCGCTGCGAGTGGCGATGTACGTGGGCTTGGGTTTCGTGATCAGTTTGCCCGCGCTCGCGCAGGCGGTGCAGGGCCAGATCAGTGGCGATCCCAACACGCCCGGCAACCAGCGCCCCACGGTGCTGGAAACATCGAACAACGTGCCGTTGGTAAATATCCAGACGCCCAGCTCTGCAGGGGTATCCAGGAACACGTACGACCAGTTCGACGTGGGCACTGAAGGCGCGATCCTCAACAACGCGCGCGCCAATGTGCAGACGCAACTGGGCGGCTGGGTCCAGGGCAATCCGTCGCTGGCCACTGGCACGGCGCGCGTGATCCTCAATGAGGTGAACTCCGCCCATCCCAGCCACCTCACCGGCTATGTAGAGGTCGCCGGCGACCGCGCCGAAGTGATCATCGCCAATCCGAGTGGCATCCAGGTGAGCAACGGCGGTTTCATCAACGCCAGTCGCGCGACGCTGACAACCGGCCGCCCGATCCTCAAAGGTGGGGCACTCGACGGCTACCGAGTCGAAGGCAGTGGCGCTATCCAGGTCAACGGCGCCGGCCTGGATGCCAGTCGCAGCGACTACACCGATCTGATTGCACGCTCAGTGCAGCTCAATGCGGGCGTTTGGGCGAACCGGCTCAAGGTCACGATGGGGGCCAACAAGGTCAGCGCCGACCACACGCAGATCACTAAGGTCGACGGCGACCGTGGCGCTGTCCCGCAGTTCGCATTGGACGTCAGTGCGCTCGGCGGCATGTATGCCAACCACATCGCATTGATCGGCACTGAGGCAGGCGTCGGCGTGACGAACGCCGGCACCATCGGCGCACAGGTCGGCGATCTGACAGTGACGGTCGACGGTCGCCTGATCAACACGAGCGCGTTGCAATCGCAGCAGAACACGCGCTTGAACGCGACGGGCGGTGTCACCAACGCGGGCACGCTCAGCGCCGTACGCGAACTGACGGTCACCACGCCGGCCGACGTGAACAATGAAGGCGGCACGCTCAATGCGCGTCGCATCGAGGTGAATGCGTCGTCGCTCACCAATCGCGGTGGCGCGATCGAACAGAGCGGTGTGCAGGCTTTGGCGCTGAACGCCGGTTCGCTCGGCAACCGAGATGGCGGTCGCATCGGCATGGCGGAATTGAGCGGAGGCAGTGAAGGCGGCAGCGGCAGCCACGGCGAAGCCGCTGGCGGTGACGGTAGCGGAGCGGCCGGCGGCACAGATGGCCCGACGGGCATTGGCGATTCCAGCGCAACAGGTAGCGGCAGCCAATCCAGCGTGATTCCGCTGGCTGACGGTGCACTCAACATTGCCGGGTTGCTCAACAACGATGGCGGGCGCATCCGGTCCAGTGGTGGGATGGACTTGGCTTCAGCGCAGGGCCTCAACAACGACGGCGGCCACCTCGCGTTGCGCCGGTTGACGTTGAAGGGGGGCGACCTGCGCAATGCCGGCGGTGAGTTGACCGTGACGGGTCCGACCACGCTCCACGTCGGTCAGGTGAACAACGATGCCGGCCAGCTCAAGTTGGCCGGTGCGCTCACGCTCGACGCCCATGATTTCAGCAACCGCGCCGGTACGTTGTCGCACAGCGGCGCCGATGCGACGACGCTCAAAGTGGCGGGCACGATCGACAACACCGACGGTGTCGTCGCCAGCAATGCGAGCGCGCTGACCGTCAGTAATACCAACCTCCTCAACGAGCGTGGTCGAATCGAGCAGTCCGGCACGAACGGACTGACGATACGCACGGGCGTGTTGACTGGCGCAGGCGGCACCATCGCCACCGCGGGCGCAGTGAACCTGACGGCCACTCAGGCCAATCATCGCAGCGCGACCCTGAGCGCCACGCAGATCACGCTCAGCGCTGACACTTTCGATAGCCGTGGCGGTCACCTCATTGCCAGCGGCGCGGCAGCCAACATACTCAGCGTGCGCGGCACACTCGACAACGGCGACGGCGGCACGATCGAGAGCAACGGCGATCTGACGATCAGCGCCGCGACCTTCGGCAATGCTGGCGGCACCGTGCGTCAGGCCGGAACCGGCGCGCTCGCGATGACTGCGAATGCGCTGAACGGCGCGGGCGGAACGCTTGGGAGCAACGGCTCGCTGACCATCACGGGCGATACGACGGATCTGCGCGATGGCACCACGTCGGCGCAGCGTATCCGCATCGACACCGGCAAGTTGACGACCGCGGGCGGCACGCTGACGGCCACGGGCGCCGGGTCGCTGGACCTGCGTGTGCGTGGTGCGCTGGACAACGCGACAGGGACAATCGCGACTACCGGCGCCCTGCAACTGGATGCCGCTAGTTTGAACAATAGCGATGGCGTACTCAGTGCTGCCGGAGAGGCAAAATCGCGGATTGAGGTGGCGCAAACGCTGGACAACACCCGCGGCACGATCGCCTCGGCGGAGGCGATGGGTCTGACATCCGATCAGGTCCTCAATCGCGCCGGCATGATCAGCGCCGGTGACGCGTTGGGATTGGCGGTTGCGCAGGCTCTCGACAACCGTGGCGGCACAGTCGTGGCCTCGAGCAGAGCTACCGTTCGCGCGGGCAGCGTGCGCAATGGCGAGCACGGGGTTATCGCCTCCCTCGAAGACGATCTGCACCTCACTGCAGACGGCCTGCTCGACAATGCGGGGGGCGCGCTGCAGGCCGACGGCGATATCGCGCTGGACAGCGCCGGTCTGGAAAACGCGAATGGCCAGATCGTCGGTGCGAACACCACCATCGACACGCGCCAGCAAGCGCTGGGCAACGCCCACGGCACCATCGCCGCCACCTCCGGTACGCTCGCCATGGCGGCGCATTCGGCCGCCATCGACAACAGCAATGGCTACCTGCGCGGCGACAATGTCCGGCTCACTGGCGCCGCGCTGCGCAATGCCGGCGGCACTGTGCAGGCCGGGACGAATCTGACGGCGTCGTTGACGGGCGATGCCGACAATACCGGTGGCCTGATCGCTACCGGCGGCGCGCTGGACCTGACGGCTGTGTCGGTCCTCAATCGCGACACGCTCAGTGCGGATCCGGCCCTGGTGCTGGGGTTGCAGGGCGACAAGGTGACGCTCAACGCCAAACGCGTCGACAACAGCGCCGGTCTGATCGTGGCCAGTACGCATATTGGCGTTGCTGGTTCGGGCACGGGTAGCGCGCTGACCAACACGGGTGGCACGGTCTCGTCGGCGGCCAGCATCGGCGTCACCGTCGACCAGATCACCAATACCGGTGGCACACTGTTCTCCGGAACAAACCAGACCCACACGGCCAACGGCATGACTGGCGACGGCACCGTGCTGTCGCAGGGCGACCTGACGATCGCGCTACAGCAGGACTACGTCCACACCGGCGAGGTCACCGCAAACGGCAAGCTCGACATCCGCACCGCCGGCACGCTGATCAACCACAGCCTGATCCAGGCCGGCGACCTGACCGTCAGCGGCGCGACCATCGACAACGCCGTCGACGGCACGATCAGTGGTGGCCGCACGCACGTGGTGGCCGACACTGACCTCACCAACCGCGGTCTGATCGATGGCGGCGCTACCCGTATCGATGCCGTCACCCTGGCAAATGTCGGCACCGGTCGCATCTACGGTGACCAGGTCGCAATCCAGGCCGGGACCGTCAGCAACCATGATGAAACCGTAAAGGGAGAAACCAAGGCCGCGACGATTGCCAGCCGTGGCGACCTGGACCTCGGCGCCGGCGAACTGGTCACCAGGAGCATGCCAGCTTGATCGCCATGGGCGATGCCCGCATCGGAGGCGCTCTCGATGCCAATGGTATTGCGACAGGCCGTGCCCAATCGGTCCGCAATCTTTCCGCGACAATCGAGATCGCCGGCGATCTGGCCCTGGGTGCCGCGTACTTCGAGAACGGCAACGCCCACTTCCGAGTGAGCGATGCGCCGGTACTGGTTGGCAGCGAGGCCATCACCGACATCTTCGTC
The DNA here is from genome assembly GCF_900167565.1 of Pseudoxanthomonas indica. NCBI lineage: Bacteria > Pseudomonadati > Pseudomonadota > Gammaproteobacteria > Lysobacterales > Lysobacteraceae > Pseudoxanthomonas > Pseudoxanthomonas indica. Next base: position 1,678,858 of record NZ_FUZV01000001.1, on the reverse strand, counting down.
AACGACCACGGAGACAACTATGCGGCTGACCTGCCGCAGGACGCGATGGGCCGGCTCTACTCGAACGACGATTTCGCGATGGTGCACGACCGCGAACCCAGAGCGGGGCAGTTGCAGTTCAAGCCTGGCACCGAGTTCGCAGGGCAGCGGGTCAATGCGTGGACGGCAATCGAGTACGAACGCACCACGCAGCAAACCCAGGTGCAGGAGAGCGATCCGGGCAAGGTGTCGGCCGGCGGCAATCTGCACCTGGACGGCGACGACTTCGTCAACGACAAGAGCCGGATCCTGGTCGGCGGCGCCATTACCGGCGCCATCGGGTCGCTTCGCAACCTCGACGCGGAAGGAACGCGCAGCATCCACGACGTGGGCACGACCGTGTTCACCCACGACGAGGGCAGCAGCGGCAGCAAGAAGCGTAACTGGGGCGACCCCTCGCCCTATCAGCAGCGCAAGACGAGCACGATTACGCTGCCGATCGCGGAAGTGAAGCAGAACCTGGACGGCGGCGACCCGTCCGCCACCACAGGCGGATCCGCGAACGGCGCCGCCGACATCCCTCATGGCACAGGTGATCGGGAGATCACGGAGGTCGGACCCACGGTGGCCGTAATCACCGACAGCCCGGAGGCGGCCCACCAGCACGAGGTGCCGCAGGGGCTGGTGGTGACTGACGGTATGACGGTCGATGCCGGCAACCAGGCGACACCGCTGCTGCCGGCCACCGTGCGCACGATCGGCGCCGACACCGCGTTCCCGGACAGCAGCCTGTTTCGTTCGGCACCGGGTGCGAGCGGCTACCTGATCGAAACCGATCCGGCCTTCACCCAGTACCGCAACTGGATGTCGTCGGACTACCTGCTGGGCCAGCTCGGCACCGACCCGGCCACCATGCATAAGCGTCTGGGTGACGGCTACTACGAGCAGAAGCTGGTGCGCGAGCAAATCGGTCAGCTGACCGGTCACCGCTTTCTGGAGGGTTACGCCAGCGACGAGGCGCAGTACCGCGCCCTGCTGGCGAATGGCGCCACCTTCGCGCAGGCGTGGAATCTGCGCCCCGGCATCGCCCTGACCGCCGAGCAGATGGCCGCGCTGACCAGCGACATTGTCTGGCTGGTCGAGCAGACCATCACCCTCCCGGACGGCACGACCACCACGGCGCTGGCGCCGCAGGTGTACGTGCGCGTGCGACCGGGCGATCTAAACGCCAACGGCACGCTGATCTCAGCCGACACCATCAACCTCCATCTCAAAGGCGACCTGGTCAACTCCGGCAGGCTCGCCGGCCGAACGGCCGTGCAGCTGAGCGGCGAGAACCTGCGCAATCTGGGCGGTCGCATCACCGGCGATCAGGTGGGCCTGCACGCCCGCACTGACCTGGACAACATCGGCGGCATCATCGATGCGCGCAATTCGCTGGTCGCCACCGCCGGCCGCGACATCAACTCGGTGAGCACGACCACGTCGTGGTCCACAACGGTCGGCGACAGCAGTTTCAGCAACACCACGCTGGATCGCTCAGCCGGTTTGTCTGTGACCCAGCCGGGCGGCACGCTGGCCGTGGTCGCCGGCCGCGACGCCAACCTGAGCGCCACCCAGGTGTCCAATGCGGGCGAGGGCGGGCAGACCCTGGTGTCCGCGGGCCGCAACATCAACCTGGGCACGATCACCGTCGGTGAGCAGAACCGCAGTGTCGCCGACGCCGACAACCATGCGGGGTGGGGGCACAGCCAGGAGCTCGGCACTGAAATCCAAACTCGCGGCAATGTGCTGCTACAGGCGGAAGGCGACATCACGGCCCGCGCGGCGACGGTCCGCAGCGACAACGGCGCGGTGACCGCGATGGCCAAGGGCAACGTCAACATCACCCATGGTGTGGCCACCACCCATCGCAGCGAGAGCCACTCCTTCACGGATGACCACGCAGTTGGCAGCACCAGCACACTGCAGCGAAACAACGTAGACGCGACCTTCGTCCAGGGCAGCACGTTCAGCGGACGCAGCGTCGGCATCCAAGCTCAGAACATCACCATCGCTGGCAGCAACGTGGTCTCTGACCTGGGCACGACGGTGATCGCGAAGGACAACGTGACGATCGAAGCCGCCTACGGCACCCGCACGGCGAACCGTTATCACCGCAAGGACGAAAGCGGCGTGTTCAGCGATGGTGGCGCCAGTGTCACGGCAGGCACCCGCAGCACCACGCGGGAGACCAACGAGGACAGCCATCATGCGGTCGGTTCAATGGTGGGCAGTCTGCATGGCGACACCACGCTGGCCGCGAACGACGGTGCCCTGCACATCGTCGGCTCGACGGTGTCCTCGCCGGAAGGCAGCACCACGTTGCTCGGCAAGTCCGTCAACATCGAAGAGGCGTACAACACCACCACGTATCAGGAGAAGACCCGCTTCAAGCAGAGCGGTGTGACCGTCGCAGTGTCCGCACCTGCATTGGATGCCGCCATCGGAGCTTACGAGTCGGCCAGGACCCTGGGGCAGAGCAAGGATGATCGCGTCAACGCCATGGCCGCCGCCAACACCGCATACGACACCTATCAGGCAGCTGGAGCGGTGGCCGGCGCCATGCAGGGTGGTCAGGGCGTCAGTGCGTCCATCACCTACGGGCAGCAGCAGTCCGAGAGCGAGACCAACACGACCCGTCGCGAGGCTGTCGGTAGCAAGATCAACGGCAAGAGCACCACGGTGGTGGCGACCGGCGCCGGCGAAGCCTCGACCCTCCGGATTTCCGGTTCGGAGGTGTACGGCCAGGACAGCACCACGCTGTACGCCGACGGCGACATCGACGTGGTCGCCGCGCAGAACACCTACGAGCAGCACAGCACCAACAGTTCCAGTGGCTGGAAGGCGGGTGTGGCGATCTCGTACGGTCAGACCGGCACGGCGATGGGGGTGACGGCCGGTGGCAACGTCGGCAAGGGCCACAGCGACGGCACCACAGTCCACCACCTCAACTCGCACGTCGGCAGCGGTGGCAGCACCACCGTCACCAGCGGCGGCACGCTGACCCTGAGCGGCGGCCAAATCACCGGCGAGCAGATCGCGGTGGATGCGAAGAACCTGGTTATCGAAAGCCGGCAGGACACGCAGACCTACGACAGCAAGCAGAAGAACGCGAGCGCCGAGGTCACCGTGGGCTATGGCGCTTCGGTCAGCGCCACCTACGACCAGTCGAAGATCACTGCCGACTATGCCAGCGTCAATGAACAGAGCGGCGTCCTGGCCGGCGACGGTGGCTACAGCGTCATGGTCAAGGACAAGACCACGCTGATCGGCGGCATCATCACCAGCACGCAAACCGCCGAGGATGCAGGCAGGAATAGCTTCAGCACGGGCACGCTGGAGATCGCCGACATCGAGAACCATGCCGACTATGAGGGCGAAGCGTTCGGCATCAGCGGCTCGCTGGGTGTCAATGGAGGCGGTGAGCGCGGCGAACACCAGATGGCGCAGGGCTCCAAGGACGGCAAAGCCGGCGGCGTTGCGGCGAGTCACGCGGTGGGCTTTGGCCAGGATGAGGACCATCAGCGCAGCACCACGCACAGCGGCATCAACACCAGGAACATCACGATTGCCGATGCTGCCGGGCAGGCTGCGACCGGCAAGAGCATCGATCAAATCAAGGCCGAGGTTGCAACGTCCACCAACACCGACACGGTGGCCGCAAACAGCGGTGCGCTGGTGAACAAGTTCGATGCGGCCGAACTGCAGAAGGAGCTGGATACGCAGGTAGAAGTGACGCAGACCTTCGATCAGAACCGGCAGGAGGCGAAGGCCGAAATCTATGCGCACGTTGACGCGAAGCGTGAAGAGGCGCGCGCGATCCGCATGACAAATGGTGGCTATGACACGCCGGAATCAATCGCGCTGGAGAAGGAAGCCGACAAGCGGCAGAAGAACGCGTTGGTCATTGATATGGCGACCATGGCGGTGTTTACCGGCCCTGATCTGAGCAATGCGTTGATTGGGCAGACCGTGACGCAAATCGACTTGGTGCATCGTGCGGCCACGAGGGACCAGAAGATCCTGTTGCAGAAATGCGACGCCGATGCCCAGAACTGCAGCAGAAAGGAAGTCAGTCTTGACCAGGTCAAGATCGTTGATGGGAAGATCTACATATTCAACAACGGAATCTTCAACGATGAAGAGGAAGCGCTGCACTACGGCTCCCTGCAGAGTGGCGATATGGCTAACAAGGCGGGCGTATACCACATCCTGAACCCAAAGACGGGAACTCCGGTGGCCGAAGCGATCTATGCCATTTACGACAAGATCAACGATATGACGGGTGGAAGATTGCCGCTGACGGAAGCGGAGAAGACCAATCAGGAATTTACGGAAATCGCCAAGGAGAAGGACAGTGTCGTTCAAAGCGTCAATCACAGTCGGGGCAGCATGACCTGGATCAACGCAATCGGGAGTCTTCGTCAGCAAGATAAGAACAATGTTGCGATCGGAAATGTGTACTTCTTTGGCGCTGCAGCCAATGCGCAGGAAGCGTCCGATACCGCTTGGATTCTCAGTGGTGGCACATCGAACCAGTATCAGGCCACGCACCCAACCGACTTGGTGGGACGCGTGCCATTGATCTTGGGAGGAAACCCGGCCACGGGTGATAAGAATGAAGGAAGCTTTCCCGACTCCCATCGCTGGTATACGCAGTCGCTGTTCCCGGATGGAGTGTCGTTGAGGGACGTAAGCGTTCGTGAGTCGATGGATAGGAATTGGGGGCCAGGTAGCTTCGGCAAGCCGGTGTTCGTGGAGCCGTCGCAGAAGGCCAAACTCGAGCTTGAGAAACGGAGTAAGAAATGAGTCGTGCTATGAAGCAGTACACCCTATTGGCGAGTGCTGTGTTGATGATGTCGGCATGCGCCACGCAGCATTACCCGACCTCAAGTCCAATGGTCCGTGTGGGGCCTTCCAAGATGTGGCACAAGTCCGGCGCCTCAGGAAAAGAGGCGTGGGAGACATGGCAGAAGTGCATAGAGATCCCAGGGAACAAGAAGGTGACAGATGCATGCATGAAGGAGAGAGGTTTCAAGTACGGCAGAACGGATGACGTCTATATCCCGCCGCGCGCCCCAGAAAGGGACTGGGTCTGTACGAAGCCGGGACTCGCCTGTGCAGGGCTCTTTTATGGGGAGTCGGTACGGCTACAACGTCAATGCTATGAGGAGGCCGACGAGCAAACTCCCGAATATCAGGAGGCCAGAAAGAATCGACGGCTCAGTGAGTACGGGCAAACGATCGTCAACGAATGCATGGCAGCAAACGGGTTCACCTACGAAGTAGTAGAGGGCCAGCCATGAGGAACGGCTTGGCCATTCTGGCGGTCACTGTACTTTGCACGGGCTGCTTGACCATGCATGGGTCTTATCGATTGCGCGCAGTGGACGATAAGGGTGTGGAGCTTGCCCCCAATATAACGCTGATGGCAGAAGGCTCAGGAATCTACTCTGCCCGTGGCGCCTTGTGCGCCAGTTACCCTGGTGCGACGGTGTTGGTTGAAGATGCCAAGACGGGCCAGCCGTTGAAAAGCGAAAGCCCGTTTCGTTGTCGAACGAGGAAATGATGGCCATCAGTGTGGTTGTGTCCCTAACCCTGGAGCATATGTGTTCCGCTGTTATAGCGACGCCGGCGCTCATGAGTCTCCAGTCAACCCGCCGAGTTCTGTCGATTGGTACCGGCCAAATCTTGATGCGACATTCGCAACATCGATGCCAAGGCGGCATCGCGGCTATAAGTTCATTCACTACCTAGAAAAAACACTATGAATCGCTATACATCTACCTTGCTTGTGATTGCCGTACTGTTTCCAGTTGCGCCCGTGTCCGCGGTTGAAGCGGCGCCGACTCTTGGGGTCGTTTTTGAGGGCCTGCCGTGGGGTGCAACAGAATCACAGATCCGCGAGGTTTTCGGCTCCAAACTCTCCAAGGTGCAATGCACCGATACGGAGAAGGTGTCCCAGGCGGCGCGCCCAGGTGCGTTTCAGTGCGATAGCCCCATCGTGAATGACTACACCATCGATGGGATCACTTTTCGGGCGTACTTCAACATGGGCGGTCCGAATGACACGTTGAACGAAATTCGCCTCGATCGCGTGGCGACGGTCACCAATGATCAGATCAAGGCGGGCGAGGGAGCTGAGTACAGGTTCAACAGGGTCAAGGCCGAGTTGGTTAGGCGCTACGGGGAGCCGCTTGGGTCCGGCAAGTCGCAGAAGATTTCGAACGAATCGCTCACTGTTCTTGCCGAGAAGTGGGTTGCCGATAAGACGGTGGTCAGCATGACGGACACGGTGATACCGGATAAGCGCGGCCAAATGTACTTATTGACTGTTGTCTATACACCCCTGGATGAAGCGATCAAATCCCAAATCGTGCCGCCGAAGTAGGCATTGTCGACGATATTGGAGGCGCCTTTTGGTTATGCCAATTGGACGTTTCAGGCTGGGCAAGTGATGCCAGAACTGTCGAATCACGCTTCCCGTGCGCGCGAAGCTGGTGTTTCCCGCGCGCGAAGATGGCACGAGCGAGCCCCTGGCGGTGGGCGATGCGCTGGACTTCAAGCCGAGCTCGGGTGGCTCAGGCTGGATCGTGCACCACAGCGGCGGCGCAGCCATCGCATTCCTGCCTACGCCTCAGGCCCAGCACGATGGCGCCAGTGAACGCCCTTAGCTCGACCGAAACATCCCGGCTTCGGTGAATTGTCACGCTGTCTCGTCTTCCATGAGGTTGTCCATGCGGTACAGGTCTTTAGCAAATTTTTCCCTTCTGGCTTGCTCTTTCAGTGCTGCTGCGGCGGATGGAGCGGCCGTGCAAGGTCACGGCAGCCGCATCCGCGTCTTTGGCCAGAATGGCGTCATGGCCCAGCTCTACGCAGGCAGTGCCTGCATCAAAAGACGCGGTGGTGAGCGTGTCTCCGGCAGCCTGGGCAGCGCATTCGGCTCGCTGATCGGAACGGTGTCCAATGTTTCGCTGGGCATGCCGGACAGCGAGAACACCCGCAATCTGGCGCAGATGGATGGCATCGCCTCCAAGGCGTACTTCCGCGAGTACGCCATCCCTGCCGCGGTTCCGACCAGCCTTCGCCTGGGATACCAGAGCGTTCCCGCGTTCTACTCGGTCGGTGGTGTGCGCTACTCGGGTCCCACCACTTCCTGCGGCGGCGCCATCTCGTTCGTGCCGGAGGCCGGGCGCGACTACGAGGCGGGCTTTTCGTGGCAGGGTCAGACGTGCCGGCTTTCGGTCTACCAGATCGTCGATGAGGGTGGAGACACGCGCCTGGTGCCCGTAAGGGTTCAGCCGGCTCCCAAATGTTGATGCGTGCGCGTTGACGCTCCGCCGGCATTCGGCCCTGGATCCCTCCAGGGCCGAAGCTCATCCCTTGCTGCCAGGCGTCGTGCTCAGAAGGTGATGTCCAGGTTCACGTAGATGGCCCGACCCTGGATGCCGTAGATGTTCTGATAGAACGGATACCAGGTCATCGTTTCATCCTTGGGTCCGTACTCGTCCAACAGGTTGGTGACATCGACGCCCAGCCGCAGCTTGTCGGTCAGTTGCTTGGACAGGTTGGCGTTCCACTGGACGTACGAGGCCAGGTGATCGGTCGCCTGGTAGTTCACCCGTGCGCCATTGCGATAGCCGTACAGACTGCCGGCCCAGGCGCCGCGGTTCCAGCTCAGTGTCCAGTTGGTGCGCGTGCGGAATGCCACCGGCTGGCTGCCGCAGCTGTAGGTGGAGGAGTACGAGCACGGCATGTAGTCCTCCCACGGATCCCCGTTGGTGACCTTGACGTCATAGTCCAGCGTGCGGCTCATGCCGGCGTTGAGGCTGAAGTTGCCCAGTGCCTCCGTGGCCCATGCATACCTCAGGCTCGCATCGTAGCCCTTGGTCCGCACGCCGGCCTGGTTGATCGCATCCAGGAAGTACTCGGTGACGTTGCCCTCGGCATCACGCTGCACGTAGCTGGCATAGAGCGCACAGGCGGCGGAATTGGGATCCACCGGCGTGCCGTCGATGCGCGCGCCGAGCAGGCAGTCCGAGTTGGCGCTGAGCAGGGTGGCTTTGTCCAGGTACTGGCTCTTGCCCTTGAGATCGATGTCCCAGTAGTCGGCGCTGATCGACAGGTTGTCAGTGATATCCCACACGACGCCCAGTCCATTGGAGGTCGCGGTTTCTTCGTGCAGCCGGGTGTTGTTGCCGCCTTCCACATACCACGCACCCTGGGTGTACTGGCTGCCGCACTGGCTCATGCCCGCCGTGGTGCTCAGGTCCAGCCCGTTCACACGGCAGAGATATTCGTTGGTGATGTAGTCGTCGTAGTTGGTGACCGGTTCGCCATAGAGCCACATGATGTTCGGCGCCATGAAGCTGGTCTGGTGGCTCGCGCGGATCAGCAGGTTGTCCGTGGGGCGCCATTCCAGGCTTGCCTGCCAGGTGGTGGCGTCATCGACATCGGAAATGTCGTTGTACTTGTCCCATCGCCCCGCCACGTTGGCGGTCAGCCGGGAAAACACCGGAATCCGCAGTTCGACGCCGACGCCATAGCGATCCCGTGGACCGCCGCCGATGACGCCGGTGTGATTGAAGGTCCGGTCGGCGCCCTCGTACGTGCTGACGCTGCGCGCGTCCGGGCGAAGTTCGTATTTGGAGTGTGACGCCTCGGCCACGGCCGCCATCTGTACTTCGCCCGCCGGCAGCGAGAACAGCGGGCCACTGAACACCACCTGCGCCTGCGAGGTCTGCGAGAGGTTCTTGTTGCGGATCGTGTCGACCATGCTGGCGTACTGCTCGGGTCCGACGGGGCCAAACAACACGGCAGGGTCGATCTCGTAGAGCGGCGAGCCATCGACGCTGCCGACCGGCTCGCCGAACAGGAAGTGGTGGACACGGTCGGTGAGCAACTGCTTCCAACGGCTCTTCATCTCGTCGCGCGAGATGCTGAGGCTGGCATCCCAGTCGAACCGGTTGCCCAGCGTGCCGCGCACACCGACGTTCGCGCTGATGGTGGACTCCTCCCAGATGCGCATCGGCGCGCCGCCCATCGTGTTGGGATTGAGTGCGCGCCAGTACTCGAACTGGCCGATGTTGACGTCGTAGGCGCTGCCGGCGTTGTACAGGTACATGCTGGTCCGGTGCGCCGCCTCGCTCTTTGAATACTGCACCAGCGCCTGGCCATAGCCTTCGATGTTGTCGTTGAACCAGTAGCGCGCGGCCACGTAGCCCGAGGTCTTGTTGTACTTGTTGGCCAGCGTATCGCCGTCGTAGTAGTTGGCGTTGCCGCAGGCGGCCGGCAAATCATCGTCGGCCGACCAGTACATCGGGAAATACTGCGGGTCGGCGTTGTAGCAGGAGTAGGCCAGTGCGTCGGCGGCGGTGTCGGGATCGGTATCGGCGGCGTAGATCAGCTGGCCGGCCTGGTTCATCCAGTAGTTCGCGTTGTAGCCGCCGTCCATCAACGCCGTGTCGAGCCCGAAGGTCGGCTTGTTGGTGCCCACGTTACCCGGTGCATTCATGCCCGTGCGGATGATGTTGCCGCGTTGGCCTGACAGGATCGGTTCGCGATTGAGCTGCTCGAACGCATAGGTGAGGCTGCCGCGATCCCAGGCCTTGCCGCCACTGAGCTGGATCTGGCCGGTATCGCCGCCGCCGCGTGTCGTGCCGCCACCGCGGATGCGCAGGTGCTGGCCTTCCCAGTTGTCCTTGGTCACGATGTTGACGACGCCGGCCACGGCATCGGAGCCGTAAATGGCCGATGCGCCGCCGTTGAGCACCTCGATGCGTTCAACGGCCGCGGCCGGGATGCTGCCCACGCTGACGCCGGTGGAGGCTGCGCCGGAACTGGCCGCGTACTCGGTCATGCGCTTACCGTTGAGCAGGATCAACTGATAGCCCACGCCCAGGCCGCGCAGATTGAGGAACGAGGCATCGGGCTGCGACGAGTCCGCATTCCACTCACCGGCCACGACATCGCCATTGAACTGCGTGAGCGTCTGCAAGGCTTCGGAGATGGTGCTGTAGCCCTGCTTGCGGATGTCTTCGGCGCTGATCACCACCACCGGCGATGGGCCTTCCATGTCGGCGCGCTTGATGCGGGATCCGGTGACTTCCACTTTGTCCAGCGTCTTGGCCGGCGCCGCCTCGGCGGCGTTGGCCACGGGCGTGTCTGAAGGTGCTTCCTGCGTGCGGCTCTCCGCATCGGTCATGCTTCCGGCAAACGCCAGGCCGGGCGCACTCAATCCGACAAGGATCGCAGCGGCCAGACGACGATGCTGCAGTACGTGGTAGCGGTTGGACATGGTGATACGGCTCTCCGGTCAGGACGGCGTAAGTGGGTGGCGCGGCATGGCCACGGCAAGGGACGGACGGGCACAGCACCCCACGGATCCCGACATCGCGTCGTGGACGGTGGGCATCGTCGCGAACTGCTGCTTCCGCACCCCATGCGGAACGACGGCGCCGATGCTAGTGGGCGCGCCAACCGAGATGCATCAGGAGAAACCCCGATCCTTCATGCGAAGTGGAGGGATGACGATTCCACAGCAGCAAAGTCGAGTATCGTCGCGCCTACGCTTCAGACTGATCGCTTGCTATTCCCTGCACGTTCTTGCCGAGGATCGAATGAAAGTCCACGCTGCACAGATGGCTGTCCTGACGATTGCGTTGGCCGCACCCGGTGGTATGTGGGCAGATCCGCTGCGCGCCGACTCCGTTCCTGCCGTGGAGGCGCGGACGCCGACGGCAGGGGAAGGAGATCACGCACAGGAATTGCGCGAGCAGTTCAACGCCGTGCTGCAATCACATGCGATTCCGGGCGCGCAACTGGCTTACACCCATCAAGGGACCTCGCAGACGTTCTCGTACGGGGTCATGAACAACGCCACCGGCGCGCGCGTCAGCGATGCCACGGTGTTCCAGGCGGCTTCCTTGTCCAAGGTCCTGGCCGCCTACGTGGCGCTCAGGCTGGTCGATCAAGGCCAGTTCGATCTCGACCGGCCGCTGTGGGAGTACTGGCATTCAAACCGCACGCGTGACAGTGCGTCGGCCCGGCGGATTACCGCGCGCATGGTGCTCAACCACACCTCGGGCCTGGTGAACTGGCAGGTGTCGCCCTCCAACCCGGTGATCGACAGCACGCCACTCACCACCATCTTCGAGCCCGGCGCTCGCTTCTCGTACTCCGGTGAGGGCTTCTATCTGCTGCAGAGGACGCTCGAGCATGTCACCGGGCTGGCCTGGAACGAACTGGCGCAGCGCGAAGTGTTCTCGCGATTCGACATGCCCAGCAGCAGCTACCTGACCAGGAAAGAGTTCGACGCCCGCAACGCCACGGGTCATGACGGTGATGGCACACCGCAGAAGCCGCGCGTGTTCGCCTGGGAAAACACCGCGTGGACGCTGGTGTCCAATGCGCACGACTACAACAACTTCATCCAGCGGGCGCTGTTCAAGGGCGAGGGGCTGGCAGCGGCGACGCATGCGGCCATGCTGGCGCCTTCCAGCGATGCCAATGACGCGGCGGTCGTCTCGCCGGCGGACCCGTACATCGATTGGGGGCTGGGCGTGGGCATCCAGTCAACGACAGACAGGCGCCTGATCTGGCACTGGGGTGACAACCCGGGCTTCAAGGCGCTGTTTGTGCTTGATCCGATCAGTGGCGACAGCCTGGTCTTGTTCACCAACAGTGAGCGTGGCCTGTCGACGTACCGCGAGTTGCTGGAGACCTTCATGGGCAAGGCGGAGTATCCCGCCGTGGACTGGGCCCAGTCGCAAAGCTGAGCTTGACGCCGGTCGCGCGGATCACGCCGAGCCGGTATCCCCCGGCTCGCCTTTGGAGACCACGGTCGCCAGCACCAGATCGCCGGTGACGTTCAAGGTGGTCCGGCACATGTCGAGAAACCGGTCCACGCCCAGGATGATGCCGATGCCCTCGGGCGGCACGCCCACCATCGCGCAGATCAACGCCACCACCGGCAGGGAACCCGCCGGCACGCCAGCGGTGCCAATGCCGCCGAGCACGCAGACGAACATCACCAGCAGCTGCTGGCCAAGATCCAGCTGCACGCCGAAGAACTGCGCCAGGAACAGCACGGTGACCCCTTCATACAAGGCGGTACCGTTCTGGTTGGCGGTGGCGCCCACGGTCAGTACGAAGCGCGACACGTTGCCCGGCAACTTCAGCTCGTCCTGCGCCACGCGCAGTGAGGTGGGCAGGGTTGCATTGCTGGAGGCGGTGGAAAATGCCATCAGGATGGCTTCCTGTGCGCGGGCGAACCACCGCAGCGGCGACCAGCCGGCCCAGCGCAACGCCAGCGAATAGACCACCACGAAATGCAGCGCCAGCGCGAGCACCACCACCATCACGTAGGCGCCCAGCGCCTGCAGCACGTCCCAGCCGAACAGGGCGGCAAGATTGAACATGAAGCAGAACACCGCATAAGGCGCGAGCCTGATGACCAGCCCGATCAGCGTCATCGACACCTGGAACAGGCCCTCGATCGCCTTGAGCAGCGCGGCGGTGGCCGGGCTCTGTTTGGACAGCACCAGGCCAGCGCCAATCATCATCGCGAAGAACATCACCGCCAGGATTTCGTTCTTGCCGGCGGCGCGGATGATGTTGTCAGGCACCAGTGACAGGACCAGATCCATCGCGCCCTGGTTCGACGCGCCATCGCCGATGATCGCGTGGGCGCGCTCACCGCTTTGTGCGAGCAGCTGCTGGGCCACGGTCAGGTCGATGTTCGTACCCGGCTTGAGCAGGTTGACCAGCGATAGCCCAATGAGTACGGCAATGCCCGACAGCACGATGGTCGAGGCCAGCGTCCGCACGCCAATCCGACCCAGCGCGCGGACATCCCCCATCTCCGCCACGCCCACGATCAGCGCCGAGAACAGCAACGGCAGCACGAGCATGAAGATCAGGCGCAGAAAGACAGTGCCGGCGGGTTGGGTGATGTGCTGCGTCAGCCACACCACCGCGTGGTGTTCCGCACCCACGGTGGCATGGGCCAGGAAACCCAGGGACAGGCCCGGGGCAAAACCAATCGCCATCTTCCAGTGCAGGGGAATCGACGGGGTCGCGCGCGCGCTTGCTTCAACCACGGTGGGTCCGCCTTGTTGGGTCAGGGAAACGACAGCGCCGAGTGCTCAACCCCAGATCACGGGAGCGGGCAGCGACATGCGTCCTTTTCGGTAGACGATGCCGCGTGGCCAGTCTTCGGCCTGCAGCCAGGGACCATCCAGGTCGCAGATTTCGCACTGCTGCGCCAGTACCAGTCCGGGCGCGACGGAGATCGTGCCGCCCAGCATGCAGCCGACCATGAGCCGGAATCCGGCCGCACTGGCGGCCTGCGCCAAGGCCAGGCCAGCGGTCAGCCCGCCGGCCTTGTCCAGCTTGATGTTGACGAACTGATAGCGGCCGATCAGCCGGGGCAGATCGTCAAGCGTGGACAAGGCCTCGTCCGCGCAAATCGGCACGCTGCCGGTGTAGTCGGACAATCCCTGATCGCGGCCGGCGGCCACCGGTTGTTCCAGCAGATCCACGCGCAGTTCCTGCAAGCCAGGGGCAAAGCGGAACAGATCCTCGACGCTCCAGGACTGGTTGGCATCGACGATCAAACGCGTCGTGGGCGCGCCTCTGCGCACCGCCGCCACGGCGTCCAGCGGCGCGTCCGCGCCCACCTTCACCTTGATCCAGGGATGGTCTGCGTAGAGGCGGGCGGTCGCCTCGTATTCGGGCAGCGTGCGGATGCCAACGGTGACGGCGCTCTCCACCGGTCGCCAGTTTTCCACGCCGGCGCGCTTCCACACCGGCACACCGCTCAGTCGAGCTTCCAGATCCCAGAGTGCGGCGTCCACTGCGTGACGCGCGCCGCCGGCGGGAAGCAGGTGTAGCAGCGACTCCCGATCGGCGCCGTTTTCCAGGTGGGACCGCAGCTTCTCGATCTGCGCGATCATGCTCTCGGGTGTTTCGCCGTGATAAGCGACGCCACTGGATTCGCCTCGCCCCACCTCGCCGTCCTGATGCAGCTCCACCACCACCACCCTGGCTTCGGTGCGCACTCCGCGTGCGATGGCGAAGGGCTCCTTCAGTTTCCAGGCATGCGGCCTGAGGTGCAGCGTGCGTACCATCGGTCAGGGGCCCACGATCGATGCGACCGCCATGTCCAGCCGCGTGCGCAAGGGATCGAAGGCCGGCACACCCAGTTCGCGTTCGGCGCGCACCAGCGCTTGTTCGGCAGCGGCTTCGTCCAGGCTGGAGGTGTTCAAGCTCACGCCCACCAGCCTGGCGGCGGGATTGGTCAGCCTTGCTGTCTGCTCGTAGAGCTGGGCGGCATCTTTCAGGCCGGGCACCGGATACTCCGGCCAACTGACGATGCGGGTCCGTGAGGGATCGTGGCAGAGGATCAACGCGTCAGGCTGGGATCCGTGCAGCAGTCCAAGCGTGACTCCGGCATAGGCCGGATGGAACAGCGAACCCTGGCCTTCGATCACGTCCCAATGATCGGCCGCGTTGGCCGGCGAGATGCATTCGGCCGCGCCGGCAATGAAATCGGCGATGACCGCATCCACCGCGATGCCGGCGCCGGCAATCATGATGCCGGTCTGGCCCGTGGCGCGGAAATCGGCGTTCAGGCCTTGCGCGCGCATGGCCTTGGCCAGTGCCAGCGCGGTGTACTTCTTGCCCAGCGCACAATCCGTGCCGACCATCGCCACGCGCTTGCCGCTGCGGCGCTGGCCGGTGGCGCGCGGCAACTCCGCGGGCGGCTTGCGCACATCCACCAGTTGCACGCCGGCCCTGGCTGCCGCCTGTGCGAGTCCCGGTATGGATTCCAGCGGCGTATGCAGGCCGCTGACGATGTCCAATCCGGCGTCGGCCGCGGCGACCAGCATGCGTGCCCAGTGGGCCGGAATCCGACCGCCCGGCGGGGTGACGCCAATGACCAGTGAGCGCGCCCCGGCGGCGGCAGCGGCGGCGGGCTCGCGTTCCGGCAAACCCAGTTCGATCGTGCCGCCCGCCAGTCGTGTCTGCGCGATGCAACTTTCCGCCGCCCAATCGCGCAACCCGAAAGCGGTCTTGGCCTTGAGCGGATTGGTTTCCTCACCCAGGAACAGCACATAGGGCTGGCGCAGCTTCACTGTACCGACGGCCTGGTTCATGGCGTCCTTGCCTGACTGATCCGCTGCGAGTCCACGCCGCTGTGCATTGATGCGCTCCATGTTCCTGCTGGCCCGCGCCACATCGCGGAATGGGCGATATTCGAACACAGCCCAGGCGAGCGGGAATCAGGAGAAACCCGGATGTTGGCTATCTCGGCGCCGGTGGTTGCGCGTCGCCCGGCAGGCTTGCTGGTCCGTCTGCTGGAGTGCTACAAGTGTTGCCCTTGTCGACACACGCACGGCACTGTGGGGTCCACGTCCTGGTCGTGGAAACAGCGGCCTGCCCGGGGAATGGACATGTTGATGCTAGACAACTCCGGCACCTTTGCTTATTCGGACCATGCGATCCGCGAGCGCGCCGGACTGGTGAAGTCGCTCGACATGGCATCGCTCTGGCAATCCTGCTCGGCCCTCATCAGCAAGGTGTTGCCCTGTCATTCCTGCAGTCTGCTGTTCGACATCGATGGCTATCAACCCAATCAAGGCCGGCACCTCCTGACGGAAGGGCGCGAGGACGGCGTCCGCCTGGCGACCAGTCTTGACGTGGCCGCGCCCTACCTGGACGCCAATCCACGCATCCGCTGGTACACCTTTTCGCAGATCGCGTCGCAGGATGCGCATGCCTCGGATCGCCTGAAGGCGCAGAACCCCACCCCGGGCTGGCGCGAGTTCATCCACTTCGCCTTCTGGGAAGACTCGCGGCTCGAGGCGGTGTTGAGCATCCGCATCCTGCACGATCATGGCGACCTCACGGAGAGCCAGTTGTCCTTCCTGAAGGACCTGTATTACCTGCTGGATGCGAGCCTGCAACGGATTCGCACGCTGGAATCGGAGCGTACGCGCCAGAGCGCGCTTGAAAGCCTGCTGTATGACCTTCCGCTGGCCACGATCCTGCTGGAAGAAGACCTCACTCCCTGCTTCGTGTCGCAGGAAGCCCGGCGTCTCTGCCGCCGCTGGAGCGATGATTTCGACAAGGACGACGCCTTGCCCCGCGCCATCGAAGAGCCGCTGCGGCAGTGGCTGGAAGCGTCAGCCGGATCGCGTGATCTGCCGCTGGGCAAGTCCAGTCTGGTGATTGGCCACCACCATCGTCCCGGCCATCGGCTCAGGGTGGAAGTCTCGTCCTCGCCAGCAGGCAATGCACGCAATAGCAGGCACCTGCTCATCCTTGCGCCCGACGTCGACGATGACTCGGTCGTCGACGCCAGTTCGCCGCGGGTGTTGCCGCTGCTCAATTGCCTGTCGCCCAGTGAACGCAAGGTCGCCGCGCTGGTGGCCGAAGGCCTGCGCAACGAGGTGATCGCTCAACGGCTGTTTCGTTCGCGCAAGACCGTGGAAAGCCAGATCAGTTCCATCTTCCGCAAATTGAACGTGGCCAATCGCACCCAACTGGCGCGCCTGTTGAACTGACGACGATGATTGGCACGCCTCAGGGGACGAACCTGAAATAGTCATACACCGAACGTGCCATCTGCGCGATCACGCGATCTCTGGCCTGGTCGCTTTCGCCCGACTTCAGGAACACGGTGATGATGATGTCGCCTCTGCCGTCCGGCAGCGTCATCACTCCCACATCGTTGATCACCTCGCCGACCGTGCCGGTCTTGTGCGCCACCGGCGTTCCGTCCGGCAGCATGCCTTTGAGCCGGGCCTGACCTGTGCGGCAATCGAGCAGGATGGCCTTGAGCACCTCCGTGGAAGCCGGGGTGAGCGCCTTGCCCTGCCAGATCAGTTTCAGCAGTGCGGCCATGCCCTGCGGCGTGCTGGTGTCGCGGGGATCCTGGTGATACAGGCGGGTCAGGCGCGTGCGCTCTTCCGCGCTGCGATGTTCGGCATCCAGCTGGGCATAGGCGGCGGGGGTGACCGGATGGGTGGGGGAGGCGTCCAGGCGACCCAGGTAGTGCGACAGCATCTCCCAGATGTATCGATCAACCCGCACGCCTTGCACGCCGAGCGTCTGCATGCGCTGGTTGACTGCTGCCGCACCGCCGCCCAGCCGGATCAGGATGTCGGTGGCGTTGTTGTCGCTCACGGTCAGCATCATATGCAGCAGGTCGCGAATCGTAATCGCCGAGCCCGGCGTCAGATGCGTGTCCATCGGTCCCCCCATCGAGGGGTACAGGTCGCCTTCCTGCAGTTGCACCTGGCGGTGCAGATCCAGGCGGCCTTCATCGACCAGACTGAGGATGTGCACGGCGACAGGAATCTTGACCGTGCTGGCCATGGGGAATGCATCGGCCGGGTTCAACACCGCGGAACGGCCGGTGCGCAGGTCCAGCGCATACAGGCCCACCGTTCCGTCGAACTTCGCTGCAAAGCGATCCAGTTCAAGCTGCAGCGCACTGGGTGCCTGCCCGGCGTGCGTTGTTGCAGCGGCGGCGGCCGGGCGTGCAAGCGTCAGCAGCACGATCAGCATCAGCATCGGCATCAGCAAGGCGGGTAGGGCGATGGCTCGGCGCAGCAGCGTCGGAGGGGTGGCGACAGGCATGCGGGTCTCCATGGCAGGGCGTCGGCCCGCCTCGTCAGTGGGTTCGAGCGCCGACATCGGCGCGCGGAGTGGCGTCACGGAGCAGGGGAAGCGTCCGGCTTCAATACCCCGGCGCGGTCCAGCGCTTGCAGGACTTGCGCCAGGGGCAGGGCTGCCGCCGTGCCGCGATGGCCTTTGACCGTGGTCGCACGAAACAGGGAATTGAGGACCGCTTCCTCGCTGGCCTCGGCGGTGGCCTGGAACAGCGGCGACATCGCTTCGCCCGCCACGCTGCGCGCAGGCTGCACCGGTACCTCGGGATCGCGACGGTTTTCCTTGGCGGTCGAGAAGGCGATGACATAGTCGCCGGAACCGTTGGACATCACTGAACCGGTACGGGCCAGGCCGACCAGGGCGCGGCGGGCCACGCGTTGCAACTGGGCGACATCCAGCGGCGCGTCGGTCGCCACCACGATCATGATGCTGCCGTCACCGGTGCTCGGTGGCGGCACGGCGAGGCTGCGGGCGTACTCGGCAGGATCCGGCAGGTGCTTCCAGACGGGAACGCCCGCGATGGTCAGCTCGCCACCGAAGTTGCTCTGCACCAGCACGCCCACCGTGTAGCCGCCATCGGCTTTCGACAGCCGCCGCGAACTGGTGCCGATGCCACCTTTCCACCCGAAGGCGACCGTACCGGCGCCGGCGCCGACGCTCCCTTCCGGCACCTCCGCCAGGCTCACGCGAGTGAGCGCCTGTTCGACCAGCGCCGCCGTCACCGGGCGTGCGCGTATGTCGCTGAGGTAGCCGTCATTGGTTTCTCCCACCACCGGGTTGATGGAGCGCACCTGCTCCATGCCGGGCTGCCGCAACAATCGCTCGACCAGGGCATCGGCGGCCTTCCAGCTGCTGAGCGTGCCGGTCAGCAGGATGGGCGTTTCCAGCTCGCCCAGTTCCTGGACCTGGGTAACGCCGACCAGCTTGCCGAAGCCGTTGCCGACCACGATGGCCGCCGGCACCCGCTGCCGATAGAGGTTGCCCGGATGCGGCAGGATCGCGGTCACGCCGGTGTTCAGTCGTTGCCCCTCGGACAAGGTGGCATGGCCTACGCCGACGCCTTCCACATCGGTGATCGCGTTGCGCGGTCCGGTCGCCAGGGTGCCGATGATCACGCCTGCCTCGCGCGCCCGGGGGCGCTGTTCGGCGGCGGGCGCGGTGAACGCGGTCGTGGCGAACGCCAGCAGCGGAAGCAGGGTCCAGAGTTTCATGGAGTCGACCTTTGGAAATGTTGTAATCAGGCAGCGAATGGATGTCACCCCCACCGCATGACCTCCCGCCCACACGGTCGGCCGCGACGACTGACCCACCGCGTTTGAATTGAGCAATCTTGTGCTGGATGGGCAGCCCCGCATATCAGAGTAAACACCTATTGTGCGGTGGCGTTTTCCCGTGCGGCGATTCTTTCGACCAGCGTATCGATCGCCGCCTCCATCGCGCGCGTAGTAGACGCCCCCCTCGAAAGATAGCCGATAGCCAAACCGTTCGTGCGTGGCCAAGCCGCCACTACGCAGCGGCAGTAGGCCGTAAGTCACCGCGCACATCGGCACTCCTTGGCCGCCACGCATTCGCCTCACCCTAGCCCCACCCGCCGCAGGCACGCTGCCGGCATACCGTTCATTGGCAGGCCGTCATGCAACTCGAGCTCCGCGACATCTGCAAGTCCTATGGCCACGGCGTGCAGGCGCTGGACCAGGTCAGCCTTACGATTCCGGTGGGGATGTACGGCCTGCTCGGCCCGAACGGGGCGGGCAAGTCCACATTGATGCGCATCCTGGCCACCTTGCAGGAAGCCGACAGCGGCAGCGCCACGCTGGGTGATCTGGATGTCCTCCATGACAAGGATGCGGTCCGCAGGACCCTGGGCTATCTGCCGCAGGAGTTCGGCGTGTATCCGCATGCCAGCGCCCAGGATCTGCTCGATTACTTCGCCGTGCTGGAAGGCCTGGGTGGGCGCGGTGAACGGCGCGAGGTGGTCGAGTCGCTGTTGCGGCAGGTGAACCTGTGGGAGGTACGCAAGCAGAAACTCGGCGGGTTCTCCGGCGGCATGCGGCAACGCTTCGGCATCGCCGTGGCCCTGCTGGGCAATCCGCAGCTGCTGATTGTCGACGAGCCCACCGCCGGGCTGGATCCGGCCGAGCGCGCGCGCTTCCTCAACCTGCTCAGTGAGCTCGGCGAAACCAGCGTGGTGATCCTGTCGACCCACATCGTCGAAGACGTCGCGGAACTGTGCACGCGGATGGCGATCATCAACCGTGGCCGGATCCTGCTGGAGGCCGAGCCGCAGCAGGCGATGGCCGGCCTCCGCGGACGTATCTGGCGGCGCGTCATCGCACGTGACGAACTGGCTGCCGTGCAGCGCGAGTACGCGGTGATCTCGACCACACTACTGGGCGGACGCACGGTGGTGCACATCTACGATCCCGCCTCGCCGGGCGCGGGCTTCGAGCAGGCCGAGCCCGATCTGACCGACGTCTACTTCAGCACCATGGCCGGACATATCGGTGCAGGCCGCGCCCGCCTGCCACCGGCCGATGCCGCATGAAGCTGGGCAGGATCGCCCGTTTCGAATTTGCCTACCAGCTGCGTCGACCGGCGTACTGGCTGTTCTTCGCGGTGCTGCTGTTCGTGGCCTGGAGCATCATCCAGGCCAATTACGTTCCCGATGCACGCGACGGCTGGCTGCTGCTGAACGCACCGCTGGTGATCGCATCGACCACCGTGGTCGCCGGCATGCTGTGGTTGTTCCTGGCCGCTTCGATTGCCGGCGAAGCGGCTTCGCGCGATATCAGTTCCGGCCTGCACCCGCTCAGCTACAGCGCGCCGGTTTCCCGGTTCCAGTATCTGACGGGGCGCTTCCTCGCGGCGTATGCGCTCAACGCGGGGCTGCTGTTGGCGGTGCCTGCCGGGATGCTGCTGGGCATGCACTGGCCCGACGTGGAGCCGGAGATCATCGGCCCGTGGCGACCGGTCGCCTTCCTGCTCGCCTACCTGTCGATCGCATTGCCGAACGCGTTCCTCGCCACGGCGGTGCAGTTCGCGCTCGTCGCGCTGAGTGGCCGCGCGGTCCTGGCCTATTTCGCCAGCCTGCTCCTGTTCCTCGCGACGATGGGCCTGTCCGTCTTCATGATGACGGTGCTCAAGCAACCCGACCTGGCGCGCCTGTTCGATCCGATCGGCATGATCGCCATCGTCAGCGGACTGTCCGACATCTGGACGACCCACGAGGTCAACACACGCCTGGTCGGGCTGCAGCCGCTCTGGCTCGGCAATCGCCTGCTCTGGTTGATCGTGGGCGTGACGGTGCTCGGCTTTACTTTCCGGCGCTTCCGGCTTGCCCATCCGGCGGAGCGGCGGCGCCGTGCAAAGCGCGCGAAACTCCGCGCTCCCGAACCGGATGACGCGCAAGCACCATCAGCGCGGCTGCCCATGATCTCCAAGGTGGCTGCGGCATCGCGGTTCGGCGCGCGGGCGCAATGGCGTCAGTTGTGCGCGGCGACTGCATTGTCGTTGCGCATGCTCGCCAAAGGCTGGACCGTGTTCGCGCCGCTGCTTGCCGGCGGGCTGCTGGTCTGCATCGCGATTGCGGCCAACATGGAATTCATGGGCGTGCCGTTGCTGCCACGCACCGAGCATGTGCTGGACTACCTCACCGCCGCGCTGGCCAATCCCGGCAACCGCCTGTGGATGGTGATTCCGCTGCTGACCGTCTTTTACGCCGGCGAACTGGTCTGGGGCGAGCGGGATGCGCGGATGGGCGAGATTACCGGTGCCATGCCCGTGCGCGAGTGGGTGTTCTTCGTGGCCCGCTTCCTGGCCCTGGCCGTACTCCTGCTGGCCTGGATGGTGGTGATCGGCCTGGCCACCGTGATCGCGCAAGCCGTATTGGGTTACCGGGACTTCGAGATCGGATTGCTGGCGAAGGCCCTGCTGGGTCTGCAGTGGCCCGAGTATCTGCTGTTCGCTCTGCTGGCGCTGGCGGTGCAGGCCATCGTCAACCAGAAGCAGATCGGCATGTTGCTGGTATTGGTGCTGTACGGGCTCATCGCCTTCGCGCCGATGCTCGGCATCGAACACAAGTTGCTGGTGTTCGGCGCCAGTCCGGCGTGGTCGTATTCGGACATCCGCGGATTCGGAAATTCGTTGGCGCCGTGGCTTGCGTTCAAGGCCTACTGGTTTTCCTGGGCGCTGCTGCTGGCCGTGTTGGCGCACTTGTTGTGGGTGCGCGGCCGCGAATCCGGCCTGCGGGCGCGTTGGCAGCTGGCCCGCACGCGGCTGACCCGGGCCACGGTCGTCACCGCGATGCTCGCTGGCGCGGCGGTGCTGGGTCTGGGGGCTTACATTCTCTACAACACCCACGTACTCAACACCTGGCAGTCACAGGCCGATCGGCTTGCGCGCGCGGCCGCCTATGAGCGCCAGTACGCGCGCTACGCCAAGCTCGCGCAACCGCGGTTGGCGGTGTCGACGATGCGCGTGGAGCTGCATCCGCAACGGCGAGTCGCCGACATCCGCGGCAGCTATCTGCTGAGCAACGCAGGCACGCAGGACATCGAGACGGTCCATGTGGCCATCTCCACCCGCGACGGCGTCGACACCCGCCGTGTGGAGTTTGATCGACCGGCCACGCGCGTGCGCGATGATGCGGTCCTGGGCCATCGCATCTACCGGCTCGCGCGTCCGCTGCGGCCAGGCGAGTCCATGCAGCTGCGCTACGAAGTGGTTTTCGCCCCACGCGGATTCGCCAATACGGGCGCCGACGCCTCCATCGTCGGCAACGGCAGCTGGGTGAACGCACAGGATGTCCTGCCGACCATCGGCTACCAGCCCGGGCGCGAATTGCGCGAGGCAGGCGATCGAAGGACGCAGGGCCTGCCAGCGCGTCCGCTAGTGCCTGACCTCGACGATGCGGCGGCGCGCACGGGCGCGGCCGACGAGACGGGGATGCAGTTCGAGGCCATTGTCGGCACCGACGGCGATCAGGTGGCGGTCGCGCCCGGCAACCTGCTCGGCAGCTGGCGCGAACACGGTCGTCGCTATTTCCACTACGCCAGCAAAGCGCCGATCGGGACGGATGTGCAGTTCTTCTCCGCACGCTACGCCGTGCATCGCCAACGCTGCCAAGGCGTGACGGTCGAGGTGTTCCATCACCCCGCGCACGACGGCATCGTGGCGGCCACCGCGCGCAGCGCCTGCGCCTCGCTCGCGCTGTACAGCCGGCTGTTCGGCGCCTATCCGTACGACTCGCTGCACATCGTTGAAAACCCGGAGCGCGACATCGGTGCGCATTCGGAGCCCGGGCAGGTGGATTACGGCGATGGCTTCGCCCTGCTTCATCCCGCGACCGACGAAGGTGGCCTGGACCTGGTGACGGCAGTAGTCGCGCACGAGGTGGCACACCAGTGGTGGGGCGGCCAACGCTTCCGTCCGGCGCGCGTGGAGGGCATCGGTCTGCTGATCGAGAGCATGGCGACGTACTCGGCGACCCAGGTGGTGGAAGACAGCCTGGGCGCGGAGCAGCTGCACGCCTACCTGTCGATGATGCGCGAGCAATACCAGGTGCCGCGCTCCCTGGCGATGCCGCCGCTGCTGCGCGCCAGCGAGCAGTTCCTCAACTATCGCAAGGGGCCGCTGGCCCTGTACGCCCTCAGCCAGTACATCGGTCGCGACAACGTCAACCGCGCGCTGCGCCGCTTGCTCGACGCACATCCTCCGGGTCGCACGCCACGGGCGACCACGCGCGATCTGTACCGTGAGCTGGAGGCGGTGACGCCGCAGCGTTACCGCGGCGTGTTGCACGACTTGTTTGCGATGAACGCCTATTGGGAGTTCTCGGCCACCCAGGCCAACGCCAGCAAGCGGGCTGATGGACGCTGGCAGATCACGCTGGAGGTAAAGGCGCGCAAGTTCATCGTCGACGAGCAGGGCGCGGAACAGCCGCAGCCGCTGGATGAATGGGTCGAGATTGGCGTCTATCCCGGCGCGGCGAAGCGGCAGGAAAACCGGCAGGTGATCGTGGGCTCGCCGCTTTATCTCGCAAAGCACCACATCACCCAGGCCCGCGAATCCATCACGATCGTGGTCCCGGGCGAGCCAGGCCATGCCGGCATCGATCCACGATCGCTGCTGGTCGAAATGCGTACACGTGACAATTTCGCGGACGTGGCCCGCTAGCAGGCGCGGGTCGCTAGTTCGCGCCGGCGGCTTGGCGAGCCGCCAGCCGGTATTCGAAGTCGTAGTCGTGCCGACCGTCGGTGATGGTGATCGTCATGGCGCCCTCCAGTCCGACCAGTTCGCCCGTGCCGGAACCGGGCACGACGGTCACCGTCCATTCCTGCGGCACACCCTGGCGCATCAGCGCACGATGGACGAAGGCAAAGCTGCCCTTGCGACCGTCCAGGCTCCCGGACACAATTTCCACCGCGACATAGGCGCCGTCCTGACGATCGGCGCTGCCGGCGGCCAGCATCTCGCCACCGCTGGTGGCGTCGAGCGCACCGCTGAACTGCTTGTCGATCGACAATCGCGACAGGCCGGATGCCGCCCTGGCCGGTGCGTTGTCGGGAGTTTGTGGTTGCACCTTGACGGTGAACGTGCCGCGCGCGTGATGGTTCATGGCGGTTCCTGGTGGCGGTGAAGTGGACGTGGCAGCCGGGGCCGTCTGCGCCAGGCCTTCAGCGGCGAGGCAAACGACGAGCACGCTGGCGAGGATCAGCACGGGCAGGCGGTTGAAGACACGAGTCATGGCGGTACTCCCGGTGGACAGGGGTATTCAAAGGCAGGTAGCCGCGCGATGCTAGGAAAAATGCGACAGCAGGGCCACCGCCGGTGACACGCGATCCGGGCCCGGCGCGTGGCGTCCTGCATGCCGACCCGTCGGCAGGCGCCTTCGAACACGCGCGCATCGCGCCTGCGCCGGAACTCGACGCCATCGTCGCGCATTACTGGCGGGTGCGCTGGCAGCTGCGCGGAGGGCTTGAACAGACGCGGCAGACCTTGCCGCATCCCAACGTGCACCTGGTCATCACCAACGGCGTCGCGACGGTGAGCGGCGTGCACACGGCGCGCTTCACCACCACGCTGCGTGGCGATGGCGAAGTGTTCGGGATCAAGTTCCGCGCCGGCGGCGTGCGCGCCACGCTCGGCATGCCGGTGTCGAAACTACGCGATCGCACGCTTCCGGCGCGCGAGGTATTGGGCGCGTGGGTCGACGAGTTGGTGGCGGTGTTGGCGCGCAGCCACGAGGACGCAGAACGGATCGCCGCGATCAACGCAGTACTGTTGGCGAATACGCGCGCGCCCTCCCAGGCCGGGCAGCGGGCAGGGATCATCCTCGATGCGATTGCCGGCGATGACACCCTGCTGCGCGTGGACGACGTGCTGAGCCGCTGGCCGATGCAGCGCCGCACGCTGGAGCGACTGTTCGACGACGAGGTCGGCGTCAGCCCGAAGTGGGTGATCCAGCGCTATCGCCTGCACGAGGCGCTGGCGCGCATGACCCGTGAGGCGCCCGTGGATTGGGCGCAGTTCGCCCAGGATCTAGGCTACTTCGACCAGGCGCATTTCATCCGCGATTTCCGCTCCCAGGTCGGCATGACGCCGAGCGCGTATCACCGGCGCCTGCAGCGCACCGACTGATTCCACCCGAACTCCTGATGCGCAGTCTGGGATCCTTGCGGACATCGAGTGGGCACAATCGCCTCATTGAAACGCCAGCGTGAGAACACGCAGCGCATTCTGCGTTCGCCGGTCGCTGAGGTTGCTGTAGAGCATCACGTCCTGCGAGCGGATGGGCGGCAGCGACAGCAGTCCGCTGACGTCGACGGCGCCGGGCGGCACCGCGCGCCGCGCCAGTACCGCCACCGCGAGGCCGGCCACCGCGGCGGCGCCCAGGATCGCGGCGCCCTTGCCGACAAAGACCTCATGCCATTCGATGCCAGCGCGATCCAGTGCGCGCACCGCCTCGCTGCGGATGCGGCATGACTCGCCCTGCGTCGCCAGCGGCAACGGCTGGCCGGCGCGCGCTTCCCAGCCGGTTGCCGCGAACCAGGAAAAAGGTTCCGCGAACACTTTCTTGCCGCGCTTGCCGCGATCCTCGGGGCGCAGCACCAGCGCCGCGTCCAGCTCGCCACGTTCCAGCGCCCGCATGAGCTCGCTGGTAGCGGCGACGCGAATCTCGACCATCAGCTTGGGATCATGGTCGCGCATCCGCCGCAGCAGCAGCGGCAGCTCGTTACCCAGCAACAGGTGGTTGATGCCAATTGCCAATCGGCGCTGCTCGGTTTCGAAGGCGGCGGCCGCGCGGTCGTGGGACGACACCAGCTCGCGCGCCACGCCGAGGAAGGTCTGCCCCTCCACCGACAGGCGGACATGCCGCGGCGTGCGTTCCAGTAGGCGGCGGCCGAGTTGTTCCTCCAGGCGCTGCAGCTTCAGGCTGACCGCGGACTGGGTGGTGCCCAACACGTCGGCGGCGCGGGTGAAGCTCTGCAAGTCTGCCGCCAGCAGGAACGCCCTGACCGCGTCCACGTCCATGGATTTCATCGGGATGGATTCGATTCTGCAATGACAGATATCTCTGTAGATGCATTTTTCCAATTAAGCAAGCGGTCTACGATGGGCGGGTCGACCCCACGCAAGGAACCCATGCCATGAATCTACTGACCGGCGCACTGGTCGCCATGCTGGGAGGCATGGCCGCGGGTGACGCGCAGCCCACGCGCGCATTTCCGCTGCAAGGCACCTGGACCCTGGTGGCTGCGGACAAGATCCTGCCCGGCGGCGAACGGACCCGCGACTACGGCGAGCATCCGAAGGGCAGGCTGGTCATCGATGGCCAGGGCCGGTACTCACTGCAGATCTTCAAGTCCGAACGCCTGCGTTTTGCCGGAGACAGCAAGCCCGATGGCAGCGCCGAGGAACTCAAGTCCGCGGTGATGGGAAGCAGCACGCACTATGGGACCGTGGCGATCGACGAACGGGCAACCGCGCTGGTGTTCTCGATTGAAGGCTCATCCTTCCCGAACTGGGAAGGTACGACCCAGCGGCGCCAGTACCGACTGGACGGCGCCGAGTTGCAGTACGAGGTGCCGCCGCGCGCGGATGGCAGCATCCCGGTTTCCGTGTGGCGACGGCTGGATTAGGTGCCGCAGTCCTCCGGCGGGGGGAGCATGGCACCGGCGAACGTGCCCCGATGCGGTCGCCATCGGGTGGGTTCGACTGCCGCCTAAGGCGTGGACTCGACGCGTTTCAAGTCCGTCCAATACGGCCACATCATCATGCTGGTCGAAGTCTTGCGCCAGGCGACGATTTCGCCGTCGAGACGGTCGCCGCGCCGCTTCAATGACAGCGCCAGTTGATTGAGTTGATCGCGACGCGTATCGGGGCTGCCGATGTCGCCATGGGTGTCGCCGGAGAGCAGGCCATCGACCAGGCCCAGATCGGTGATGACCTGTGCGGGTCCGTCGCCGACGCTCAGCGTGCCCGTGCCGTCATCGCCGATCGCCAGCACCACGGGCACCTGCCTGCCCTGGGCAAGCAGGCTGCCGCGCCACTGGCCGCGGTAGTCCTGCGCCGGCTGCAGCGGCTGCAAGCTCGGCGTGGGCGGCGAGGGCACCGTCTTCCAATCGGCCACCACCGTCTTCAACAGGCGATCGCGCACACCGGCGATGAAGCCCGGCGGACCGCGTCGATTGCTCAACACAATCGCGGCAACGCCGGCTGACGGCACCAGCACGAACTCCGCGGTGACGCCCGACTGCCCACCGCGATGATGCAGGATGCCGAGTTGCCCTGGCGCGTTGTACACCTCCCAGCCCAGCGCGTAATGGAAGCCTGGCGCTACTTCGGTGGCAGGACGATGCAGCTCGTCCAGGCGCGCCTGATCAAGAATCCTCGCCGAAGATTCCAGACCTTTTCCGCCCAAGTGCAGCATGGCAAAGCGCGCCAGATCATGCGCGCTGGCATACAGCTCGCCCGAACCCGGGGTGGCGGTGAGGTAGAACGGCAGCGGCGTGCCGTCGTCGGCATAGCGCACGGCCATCTCCTTGCGCCGGCTCAGATCGGTGTCGAAGAAGCTGTCGCGCATGCCGAGCGGCTGCAGCACGCGTTCGCGCAGGAACTGGCCGTATTCCTGCTGCGATTGCCGCGCCACGACTTCCGCCAGGATGCCCATGCCCAGGTTCGAGTATTCATAGCGTTCGCCGACCGGCGCCACCAGGTGTCCGTAGTCGCGCACCAGCCCGGCGATGCTTGGTTGCTTGGCCTTGCCGCCTTCCGGATACATGCCGAACAGGGTCGGCAGGCCGGCCGAGTGCGAGGCGATGCGCCGCAGCGTGGCTTCGCTCGAAGGGCCGTGGGCATCGACGATCTTTTCTTCGCCCAGGTAATCATTGGCCGGACGATCCAGGTCCAGCGTGCCATCGGCCGCCAGCAACATCATCGCCGTGGTGGTGAAGGGCTTGGTGGTGGAGGCAATCGAGAAGGCGGTGCGTTCGGTCGCGCGCCGGTCAGCGCGCTGGTCTGCCCAGCCGAAGCCCTGCTCCCAGACAATCTTTCCGTCCTTGACCAATGCCACGGAAACACCGGTGAGCTCGCCAGCAGCGATGCGCGCCTCGATGTCGGCCTGTATCGCGGCGTAGGGTGTTGCAGGCTTTGAATCGCTGGCGAGCGCGACGGGTGCAATCAGCAGCGCGCTGAACAGGATGCAGAGCAGGCGAAGCGTTCGGGCTGTGGTCATCGACACATTCTTCCGGAAGACGTAGTGATGGGATGCGAAGAACCGGTGGAGGGTTTAGTAAAAATGGAAAGGCCCTTCGAGCAGGGCCTTGGGGTGTTCTTGATCTGGACTTCGTTGTTGCCCCCACCCCAACCCTCCCCCGCTTGCGGGGGAGGGAGTAGAGAATGATCTCCCCCGCTTGCGGGGGAGGGAGTAGAGGAGGATCGCTCCCCGCAACTTAGAAGTCGTACTGCACCATGAAACGGAACGAGCGCGGCGCCTGGAACGACAAGGGCAGCATGTAGGTATCCAACGGGATGCCGGTATCCACGTCTTCGGCCGTTTCGTTGACCGAGGTGACCTTCTGCTCATTGAAGACGTTGAACACGTCCACCTTGAACTGCAGTCCCTTGGCCCACAGCGGCGCGTAACGCAGGTTCAGATCCAGGTTGCGCGTCCACGGCAGGCGACCCTTGGTGCCGCGCGGGAATTCCTGCACGTTGTTGGTCGGTTCGCCGTCCGGGCCCAAGGCCTGGCCCGCTTCGGTGGTACCGCAACGCATGAAGGACGAACCATAGGGATGGAAGCCCGACTGGCTCGGCCACGGTGCATACACGCCGAAGCAGTTGAGCGGGCGGCCGGACTGCACGATCAGGTTGGCGCCGAGTGACCATTCCTCGCTGAACTCGTAGTTGCCGAACAACTTCAGGCTGTGCCGGCGATCATTGGGCAGGTAGCCGTAGGTGTTCTCGGTCAGTTCGAGGTAGTCGAAGTCCTGCGTGGTGTTGGTATTGGCCTGGCCAATGTCCGACTTCACGCCGCCCTCGGTGTTGCCCTTGCTCTTGCCGTAGGTATACGAACCCTGGAAGAAGAAGTTGTCCCAGCTGCCATCCATGAACAGCTCGATGGCGCTGTAGGTGCGCTTGGCCTTGGGCGACAGGCGCGCGCCGTCCACGTGCACGGCGGTCAGGTTGCCGTCGCCGTACAGGTCGGTCATGAACACCGCGTCTTCGCCCGGATTGAAGATGCGGCAATACGGGAAGCCGGCGCCCGGCAATTCGGCGAAACGGCCGGCTTGGTCACGCCAGGCGCCGTTGGGCAACTGGGTGAAGCCAGCCGAGTCCATGATCGCGGTGTAGTCGCAGTTGTCGTCGATCGCCGCCTTCAGATCGCGGTAGATCGCGCGCACGCCCAGGTTGACGTGATCGCTGAGCGCGGCCTGGAAACCCAGGATGTACTCGTCCTGGTACATCGGATCCAGATCCTTGGCGGCGATGGTCTGCGGATTCTTCGGCTCGCCGAACTCGCCGTTGATGTAGGTCAGGTTGTTGATCGGGGTCAGGCCCAAGGGCGCCCCGCTGACCGGATCCACGCCGGTGAAGCGGAAGTTCTGCCGGGTGAACACCGACGCCGAAGCGCCGCGGGTGGCCACGTCGGCGGTCAACGGCAGCGCGTAGCGGCCGGCGTTGCCGAACAGCTTGAAGGTGGAGTCGCCGTTGATGTCCCACGAGAAGCCCAGGCGCGGACCCAGCTGGTTCTCGACCTTGACGAAGCTGTTGCCGAAGCCGTCGCGGTTGTCGAACGTATCCCAGCGCAAGCCCAGATAGGCCATGAAGTTGTCGGTGACGTTCCAGTTGTCCTGGATGTAGAAGGCGCGCTGCTTGATCTCGTTGGACGAGCCCTGGTTGACGATCTGCTCGCGCACCAGGTCGTATTCGTCACCGGTGTTGGGCAAGGTGTCGTCGCCGTTGCTGGTGGCATAGCGCCACACGCGGCCGCCTTCCGTGGAAGTACCGGCGATGGATTCGAAGTTGTCCAGATCCAGGCCGAACTGCAGACGATGATCGGCCAGCTGCCATTCGGCATCCAGGCGGAACTGGTGGCGGGTGTCCTCGTTGTTGAAGCCCTGGATGGCGCCGCCGGTGATGTTGCAGGTGCTCACATAGGGCAGGCCACCGCTGGTGAGGTCACGCCGGTATTGCGGACGGATGTCGGCAATGATCGGGCAGCCGGTGGCGGGATTGTTGAGGTCGCCGTTGTAGCGCACGTCCAGCCCGGCCGCCGTGCGCAGGTGCTGCGAGCGCGAGGACTTGCCGATGCCGCCGAGCGCCGACAGGGTGAAGTTGTCGGTCAGGTAGCCGGTGTATTTGAGGATGTAGTTGTCGCCGCCGGACTCCTGGAAGTTGGTGCCGATGAAGCGCGTGCGATCCAGCCGGCCCAGGGTGTTGCCGTACACGTCGGTCTCGGTGTCCTGCTTGTCGGAGATGCCGGTGAATTCCAGCAGGTGGTTGTCCGACAGCTGCCAGTCCAGCTTGACCACCCAGTTGGGCGTGTCCGCCTTTGCGCTGGTGTTGGTGCTGTTGACCACGCTGTTCCAGGTATCGCTTTCCTCACGCCGGTACTGCACCAGGCCGTAGGCGAACAGGCGATCCTTGATCAACGCGCCGCTGGCCCAGACCGAGGCAGTGGCCTGCCATTCCTTGTCCTTGCTGTTGTCCTGGCGGATCTGGCCCAGCGTGTCGGGCACCAGCGGATTGGAGTAGTAGGTGTTCAGGGTTTCTTCGCGCAGTGATTCCGGCTCGTAGAAGATATTGGCGCCGGCATGGAACTCGTTACCGCCGCGCTTGGTGATCTGGTTGATCACGCCGCCCAGCGAACGACCGAACTCGGCGCCGTAGCCACCGGTCTTCACCTGCTGCTCGGCGATCGCCTCGAACGGCACCTGGGTGAAGTTCAAGCCGCGGAAGGTGTTGGTGATGTTGAAACCGTTGACGAAGTACTGGTTCTCCGCCACCGACGAACCACCGAACGAAGCCAGGTTGCCGAACGCCGCGTCACCGCGCACCGTGCCCGGCGCCAGCAGCGCCACGCTGGTGGCATCGCGACCGACCGGGATCTTGGCAATCTGCTCGGCGGTCAGGATGGTGGTGGATTCCACCGACGACACGTCGATCGGATTGACCGCACTGGAACCGACCACCGTCACCGAGTCCAGTGTGGTCGCGCCGCCCTGGCTGGTGGTGAAGTCGGCATTGCTGGCCGTGCCCACGTTGACACTGACATTGCGGCTGCCGCCGGCGCCGGTGGTCACCGTGTACTGGCCGGTGGGCAGCGCGGAGAAGCGATAGCTGCCGTCGGCGCCCACGGTCACGCTGCGGGTCAGGCCGGTGGCCGGATTGGTGATGGTGACGGTTTCACCAGCGGCCGCGCGGCCACTGATGGCGCCGGAGGTATTCGACTGCGCGTAGGCGCCGCCGACGAAGCACACGCCCAAGGCGGTACTCAGTGCGGTGCGTTTCAGCCCCCCTACCACGCGTTGCATGTTTCGGTTGATGCTCACTCTGGGTCTCTCCTGAAGATCAAAGAACACGATCACGCGGTGGTCGCGTGACGCGGAAGATCAGGTGCCGGTATCCCCCACGCCTGATGCGACGAGGCTAACGATCCGTTTACGTTTGATATGTGCGGAAGTTGAGCATTGCGTCGACGCGCAACACAGCGAAGGCAATTCCTGCACAGCATTTGCGCGAGCGATGCACAACTTTGGCGGCGACATGCGGGCAGTATGGATTTCGCCGGAACGTTGCTCTCTCTCCGAACTGGCGCAGGAAGGCCACGATTTCGATCGTGGCCTTTCTGTTTGTGCCACCGCTTCGCTGCGGATTGGCTTGCTTGCTCATCGCGCAATTGGCTCTCGGCGCGGCGCGCATTGGCCCCTAGGGTGCAAAGCAGGCAGAGAGAGACACCCAATGACCGATGTCGTCCAGCACCGGCTGCGCCCGTTTGGCCAGCTGGATCTGCAGCACGAATCCACCCACGCACTGCATGTGGTGCTCGCGCAGGGGCGCGGCACGTCCGTGTCCGTGCCAGCGCACTGGATGAGCCTGGGTTGGGCCATCCGCAGTCGCCTCTGGTGGCAGTCCGGCGGCAGGGAATGGGCGCTGGAGCCGGGTCGCTGCCAGTTGTGGGGCAATGGCGCGCTGCAATGCCGGGCAGCGGAGTCGAATGGCTGGCTGCTCATCGCCGGCCCGCGCGAGGTGTGGCCGCAAGCCCAGCCGCGCGAGCCCGAGCAGATGCTGTTGCTGCCGTGGCAGGGGCGGATTTCCCGTGATCTGGCGCGCGCCATGATTGCCGTGGTGCGCAGTCACGAAAGCGGCCCGGCCACGTTGGACGTCGCGCCTGCATTGATGGCGGGCATCGCGCGTCGGCAAGCCGCGCTGCACGGCTTGCTGGAACGTTGCGCCGGCCGCACCCGCCATCTGCGCCACCAGACCATGAGCCGGCTGCTACGCGTGCGCCATGCCATCGTCTGCGATCCCGGCCTGCGCCAGGATCTGGATCAGCTCGCCACCCTCGCCAACTATTCGCCCTGCCATCTGCTGCGCATGCATCGCCGGGTCTTCGGCGAAACCCCGTTCGAGTACGCCGCACGGCTGCGCGATCGGCGCGCGCTGGAGCTGCTGGGCGGCACCGATCTGTCCATCCTCGACATCTCGCTGCGGCTGGGCTTTGAGAGCCAGAGTGCGTTCTGTCGCGCGTTCAAGCTCACCTTTGGCGCGACCCCCACCGATATCCGCCGGCATGCGCTGCAACGCCCGCAGCGGGCGGCGTGATTCAACACCACACCCTCCACCACACAGGCAGACAACGATGAGCAGCCATGACGCCAACGTATCGACAGGGGCGCGGGTCGCGCTGGGGACGCTGGTCACCGGCCTGGCCGATCTGGTGTTCGCGATGGGCTTCTGGTGGGTCAGCCATCAGGTTCCGCCGCTGCGCATCCTGCAATCCATCGGCGCGGGCTGGCTGGGTGAAGCCAGCTTTGCCGGCGGTGCACGCAGCGCCGCGCTCGGCGCGGTATCGCACTTCGCGATCATCCTGCTGTTCATCCTTGCCTATCGTCAGGCCGCGCGCTAC
The DNA here is from genome assembly GCF_900167565.1 of Pseudoxanthomonas indica. Classification (NCBI taxonomy): domain Bacteria; kingdom Pseudomonadati; phylum Pseudomonadota; class Gammaproteobacteria; order Lysobacterales; family Lysobacteraceae; genus Pseudoxanthomonas; species Pseudoxanthomonas indica. The sequence goes on along the minus strand of NZ_FUZV01000001.1, from coordinate 1,645,527 downwards.
AGCGTGCTTCTGCGTACTCGCCCCAACAGCGCTGGCGCCATCTACGGCCTGTGCCTGTACCTGCTGATGAACTTCGTGGTGTTGCCGCTGTCTGCCGCGGGCATGGCCAGCTTCAAGGACCTGGCATGGGTGATCAGCAGCATCGTCATGCACGCCGTCATCGGCGTGCTATGCGCGCATTACGCCCTGGCGGGCAGGCCCCCGGCCGGCAAACGCGCGAGCAGTGCGGCGGGAATGCCCACCAACAGCGCGTAGGCGAGCACGCACAGTGCATGCCAGATCAGCGGATGCGGTGCGGGATTGGCGGCGCTGACATGCGGCACCAGCACCAGGAAGATCAGCAGGTACATCAGCGCCCCGTAGAGCGCGCCTGCCGTGATCGGGCGCGCCAGCAACAGCGGCAAGCGCCGCGCCAGCACCCGGTACAAGCCCATCACCCCGCACAGCACGGCGGTATACAGCAGGCCACCGAACACAACCGTGGCATCGCCACCGAAATACGCCGAACGCCCCATCACCCAGGTGGCGATCGACTGGAACACCCGCTCCGCCGGCACGCCCTGCGCGCCAAACCAGGCCACCGCCACGCCCAGGTCCAGCAGCGCCGCGCCGGTGGCGAGCAGGACCAGCCAGAACAGCATCGGCAGCGCAGGTGACAGCGGCAGGGATGGGCTACGAACAGGCATGGAGTCGCACTCTGTGGCAATTTGGCCCTATCTGAAACAATGCAAATGGCCCTATCAAGGGCCAATCCGGCTGGTTCCAATAGGGCCATTACAGGAGACCCGGATGCTGACCCAACTTCAACTGGATGGAAACGGCCCGTTGCACGCGCAACTGACCCGCGCGCTCAAGCAGGCGCTGGAGTCAGGCCAACTCGGGCAGGGCAGCCGCCTGCCGCCCACCCGCTTCATGTCCGAACAGATGGGTCTGTCACGCAACACGGTGCTGGCCGCCTACGAACAACTGCGCACCGAAGGCTATATCGATGGCCGCGTGGGATCGGGCAGCTACGTCACCGCGCCCACGCGGCGGCCGGCAGAACCCGCGCCGGCCACCCGCCTGCCCGCGCCCAACACCTTCGTCGCGCGCACGCGCCAGCACCTGGATCACCAGAACCTGCCCGGCAAGGCGATTCCCGGCGTGCGCTTCTCGCTGCAGTACGGATCGCCGTACACCAATCCCGCCCTGACCACCGCCTGGGCGCGCGAGCTGAGCCACGCTGCCCTGTACACCTCGCCCAACTATTCCTGGGCGCAGGGCCTGCCCGAACTGCGCCAGGCGATCAGCGAGTACGTGCTGCGCCGTGGCGTCGAGGCCAGCCCGGACGACGTATTGATTGTCGCCGGCACCCAGCAGGCCATGTCGCTGTGCGCACGGGTGCTGATGGAAGCTGGCGACCCGGTGGCGATTGAAGAGCCGCAGTACTACGCCACCCGCTCGATCATGCTCGCCTACGGCGCGCATCTGCAGCCGGTGCCGGTGGATGAGGAAGGGCTGCAGGTCGATGCGCTGCCAGACGTGTCCTCGCTCGGGCAGGCCCCGCGCCTCATCTGCACCACGCCTTCGCATCAGTTTCCCTACGGCGGCACCATGCCCGAGGCGCGCCGCGCCGCCCTGCTCGAGTACGCACATCGGCATGGCAGCTGGGTGATTGAAGACGACTACGACGGAGAAATCCGCTACGACGCACGCCCCCTCTCCTCGCTCAAGTCGCAGGACCGCCACGACCGCGTGATCTACGTGGGCACCTTTTCCAAGATGCTGTTCCCCTCGATGCGGCTGGGTTTCATGGTGGTGCCGCGCGGCTTGCGCAAGGACTTCGTGGCGGCCAAGTGGATGGAAGACTTCGGCGCCTCGGCCATCGACCAGGCCGCGCTGGCCAACTTCATGAAGTCAGGCGCCTTCGACCGCCACCTGCGGCGATCCCTGGTCGCCCTGCGCGAACGACGCGACGCCCTGCTGGAAGGCCTGCGGCAGATGAGCAACGGACGGCTGGAATTCCGCGACTCGCAGGCCGGCATGCATATCCCGGTCTGGCTCAAGCACCGCAGCCGCGAGGAAGGCAGGCAGTTCATCGAACGCGCCAGGGGCATGGGCCTAGGGCTGTACTCCCTCTCGCCGTATTACCTGGACCCGCCGGACAGGGCGGGGTTGATTCTGGGGTATGCGGGGTTGCCGGTTAGGGATATTGAGTTGGCGTTGGAGGTTTTGCGGAGGTGTTTGGAGGTGGAGTATTCGGCGCGGGCGCATTGAGCGTGTCGACCCGCCTCGTGCTTAGCAGTCGCGCCTAGATTACGTCGATTACTGGTACATCAGGCAACGCCCAATCCAAGGTACGAAGATCGGCTGGAGAACACCACATCACTTCCGAATGCGCGGATAGAACGACCACTTCAGATTGCGCAACGCAACGGAAGCACTGCAAGTGAATCCTTACGTCTCCAATGACAGTCGCGAAGGTTCCGATGTCCTGTTGCACCGAAATCTCTAGGCTCAACTCTTCACGAATTTCGCGCTGAAGAGCATCTTGCGGCGACTCGCCCTTCTCGACCTTCCCCCCAGGAAATTCCCACTTAAGGCCGGAGGGTCCGCCTGGCAGCCGCTTTGCAGCTAGAATCTTGTTGCTGAATTGAATCACAGCGGCAACGACGTGCAGGTCCCTAATGGGAGAAGGACATGCAGTATTGGTGGGTAAACCAGAATCAGACATACAAGCACGAAGTAAGGGGCGGATATCTGTGGTCACCAAAGACCAAAGCCAATGGAGGACAGAACCGTTTCTACCATGCAATGACAGAAGTCGCATCAGGCGATGTCATCTTCTCGTTTGCTGACACCCTCATCAAGGCAATTGGAATTGCCAGTGGCCCGAGTGAGTCAGCGCCAAAACCAAGCGAGTTCAAAAGCGCGGGTGCGAATTGGGCCAAAGACGGGTGGTACGTACCAGTTGAGTTTACGACGCTGGAGAACACCATTCGACCCAAGGACCACGTTGACCGCCTAAAGCCTGTGCTGCCAGCGAAGTACTCACCGTTGCAAGAAAATGGGAACGGCAACCAGGGCGTTTATCTGACCCCGGTACCCGAAGGCATGGCGCAGGTCTTGATTGCGCTGTTAGAGGGCCAGGTGGAGAAGATACTTGCGAAGGCGAGTAATACGTCTGCTGCCGATGACACCACGGCCATAGCGAAGGTACTTAGCGACGACGGATTGAAAGTGACGCAGCGCACGCAGCTTATTCAAGCGCGCATGGGGCAGGGGTTGTTTCGTTCGCGAGTTACAGAGATTGAGTCGAGGTGCAGAGTCACTGGTATCGCTGATGTCCGCTTCCTGATAGCGAGCCATATCAAGCCGTGGTCGCGAAGCAGCAACGTCGAGAGGTTGGATGGGAGCAACGGACTTCTTCTCGCACCGCACATTGATCGACTGTTTGACAATGGATTCATAACTTTCGTAGAGGATGGAGAGCTGCGGGTTAGCGAGCGGCTTCCGCCTGAAGTGCAAGCGGCTTGGGACCTGGAGTCCAAAGTCGCGCCGATGCCTCTGAGTGCTCAGCAAGAGGCGTATATGGCATACCACCGCGCAGAGGTCTTCCTAGGGTAGTGCTAGAGGTGTTGGCGTCTTGCCTTGCAAGGCAGGCAATGTGCGTTGACACTTCAGAGGTACAAGTCGCAGCCTCGAGTGCGTGGAGTGTCAGAACTCCCGCTGAGATTGAGCCGACCGTTTACGGAGGGTCGGCACCACGTCATCTCGCCATGAGCTGACGCCCGATGCGGAAGGTCTGCGTCGGGAGGGCTGCGAATACAAGACCCGAAAGGGAAATAAGCGCACCGTCTCTCTCAGCACGGTTCTGAACCTCCCGACACCCCTCCCCAACCTCCGTTGGGGTAGGGCACATCACTGCACGTCCGGAGCTTCATCCAATGACCCAAACACCCCTGAAAGAAGGCTTCATCCCCGAAGCCGGCTACGCAATGCCCGAGGATGCCTACGACATCCTGGATCTTCTCGAATCCTCATTGCTCACCCTTGCAGCGCTCGCCACTCCGTACAACCACATAGATCCTCCCGAGCTAATCCTCTCCCGCACAGCCACCTCGGTCTGCCTGACCGAACTGGCGCAGCTCGCCATCCGCTTGAAGCGGCAGATGCATCGTTACCGCCTGCCGCTGCCTGTGGTCCACTGAAAGCCCGCGTTTCGAGCCGGGGCAGGGTCGAGGAGACCGGTTCGAGCACGCGATGTCAGGGCATCAACGCAAGGTCGAAGCACGACTTCACCCAAGGCGCGGCCCGCTCATCCTGCCAACCACACCACCGCGGCCACAAACCCCGCCGCTAGCAGCAGCGCCAACGCATAGGCCACCAGCCTTCCGCGCCACGTGCGCTTCGGCTTCCACTCCGTCCACGCCGTGTCCTTCTCCGGCCAGGCCTTGTAGTGGTCCACCGCCCGGCTGGCAATCGACAGCCCATATCCGCACGCCAACGCCACGAGCTTGCGCTCCCGGATGGACCCAAACGACATGCCGCGATCTCGTGATCGAGTGGCAAGCGTAAATCCATCCGGAGCCTGTCGGTGACGACAGAAAGCCGCCAATCGGCCGTCACTTGCCAACAAGGCGTTGCACCTCGAGCGCATCCGGCACCGCGAACCCCAGCGCGGTGTTGTCCAGGATCACCCACGGCGCTCGCCGCCCGGCCAGCTCGCGCACCTGCGCCGCCAGCCCGGCCAGCGCCTGTGCGGAATACTCGCTGTAGTACATGCGCGGCGATCCATGCCACCGCCAGTACTGCCAACGCGTGTCACCGCCGGGCAGTGCGGCCTCGGGCAGCCTGGCCGGATCCGCGGCAACGCGGGCAATCGCGTGTTGCCGCAGCAGCGCCTCGGCGCGTTCGCTGAACCAACTGGCATGGCGCGGCTCGCAGGCGACGGGTACCTGCGTACGTCGCCGCAACAGGCCGAAGAAGGTGGATGCTGGACGCCCTTCAAACGCAAGACTGGGCGGCAACTGCAGCAACAGGGCGCCCAACTTCTTCCCCAGCCCATCCGCCTGCTCCAGGAAGGCATCCAGCAGCGGGCCCGCGCGCTGCAGCGCGTGCTCATGCGAAATCGCCTGCGGCAGTTTCACCGCGAAGCGGAAGTCTGCCGGCACGCTGGCCGCCCAGCGTTCGTAGGTCTTGCGTTGGTGGGGGCGGTAAAACGAGGAATTGATTTCCACGGCGCTGAAACGCGTGGCATAGCGCGCCAGCATGCTCTCTCCCTCACCGAAGTGGTGGGCATGCTGGCGCGGCAGGGACCATCCGGCGGCGCCGACGCGGTGTGTGGGTGTTGGCATCGCGGCTTCCTGGTGAAGCGGCAATGTCGGACAACGCCCGTCTGGGTCATGCGAAGGTCGTTGATGGACTCAGCGCAACCACCCCAGGTCATCGGGCGATCCATCCGGATGCGCAAACCCGCGCACGCGGTTGACGCCGTCCGGGCATCCCACGCCCTGCGTATGCGCCGTCAGTGCGCCCGCTTGCCAGGTCACGCGTTCGCGGAAGCAGCTGCCCAGGGTGTCGTTGAAGTAGTGGCTGCGCGCGCCCTGCCAGTTGCTGTACGTGCCGTCGGCCAGCAGGCGGCGACCACCGGCGAAGTTCGCGTACACGCGGCTGGCATAGGCACCGGCCGGCCGCACGTGTGAACTCGTCCGGTGATCGCCTTGCTCGACCGAGGCCTGCGCACTGGTCAGGAAGGAATCATTGAGGCCGCCCGGCCCGGTGCCGCCGCTGGCGCGCAGGAACAGGGTGAGCGGGTAGTGGTAGCGATCGCGATCGAAGGCCAGCACGGTGCTGCCTTGCTGGCGCAGGGTGGTGCGCTCGGTCAGGCTGACGAGATCGGCGCGCTGTTCGTAGGTATGCGAGGGGTAGTTGTCGTAGCCGGTCAGGCGCACGTCCTGCGCATTGCTGAAGACCTGTTCCTGCTGCACGGTGGTGTCGACGCGGCCATGCGACGTGTTGACGTAGCCGGCGATCTCCCAGGCGCGGCGATAGCTGCGTGCCACCTGGCCGATCAGCGTCGTGCCCTCGATGCTCCAGTCGTTCTGCTCCGTGCTGGCCTGCACCGGCACGCCGTTTAAGCTGTTGCGCAGCACCGCCCCGGTGATCTGCGTGCTGCCCGCATCCAGGTGCAGCAACAAGGCCGCGGTGGAGTAGGTGCCGCGGAAGGATCCGCTCACATCGCCGTACTGCACTTCCAGGATATGCACGGAGCCATTGCTCAACAGCGCGGCGAACGGGGTCAGATCGACGCGGAACGGCATCAAGTTGATCGACTGCGGCGTCGGCACCGGCACGTCCACGCTGCGATGGAAGCGGATGTTGATGTCGCTGTTCAACCACGGATACAGCGGCGCGGTGCCCACCGCCTGGCCATCGAGGAAGACGATCACATCCTTGTATGCGCTGCCTGCGCAGCCCTGCGAATCAGGCTCGTAGGTGCCGTCGTTGTCGCCGGGCGCCAGCGGTGTCTGCACCAGCAGCGGCCAGTTGGTCGCGGCGTTGTCGGGTACGCAGGTGAACCAGAACGGCGGCAGTTGCGCGTACACGTCCAGGTAGGCGCGTTCGATGTTGCGCGGCAGGTTGTCCAGTTGCGCCGAGCCGTACGCCAGCGGCATCACCACGTCGGCGGTGCGCGCCACCGTCTGCGGCGTGGTGGCCGGGTAGAAAATCATGCGGCCGCTGGCGCGTGCGCCGTCTTCGCGATTGGGATCGCGATAGTAGCCATCGGTATCGCGCGCGAAGCCCGGGCGTGGCGTGCGCAGCAGCGGCGCGTACTCGGTGATGTCGCGCTCCACCCGCCAGCTGGGCTGGCCGGCATTGAACTGGGCGCCGCCGACGAACAGGCGCGTGGAAAACACCGGGTTGTGGCTGGCGTCGCCCAGCCCGATGGTGATGTTGGCGATGTGGGTGGTGCCGGGTCCGGCCAAGTCCACGCTCAGGATCACTTTGGCCCATGGCCAGGGACACGCTGCGGGCGGCGCGTAGGCGAATTCCGGTTCGTTCTCCGGCTCGGCGAAATAGCCGGTGCCCACGTCGCGGAACAGTTCCACCACGCAGGGCGTGACGCCCAGTCTTGGCACGCGCGGTTCCACCGACAGTCGATTCATCGGTGGCGCCGGCGCGGGCGCACTTTGCGCGTTGAGCGTGGCCACGTGCGAGAAGGCGGCAATCACCAGGCCGCAAACCACGACGGGAAGAGTCGAGCGCAACGACGGCAGATGCATGGCACACCTCGCGGAGCTGGCGCGCTCGACGGGCTGCGCAGCCGAGCGGGCGGCAAGTCTTCGCTCGTGCGGGTGATTAGCAGGTGACCAACCGGCGCTGCGCGCGGGCTGGATCGGCGCCGCGTGCGTGCTGGTCCGTCGTTGAGCAACTGTGAGCCAGTGAAAGGCGGCGATAGCGCGGTGTGCGAAGGAAGAAAATCCATTTTCCCGCCTGTCGGAATGTGGACACAAACTGGGTTACGCTGCGGACGTCCCCCGCAATTTGTTGCCCATGCGCGATTCCAGCTTGCACCTTTCGCCGCCGCGGGTCGCGGTGGTCGAGGATGAAGACGAACTGCGAGACCTGTTGGTTGACGATCTGAAGGCCAAGGGTTTCGTGGTGACCGGTGTCCCCAGCGCGGAGTCGCTGTACCGGCATATGAGTGTCCAGCCGCTGGATGTGGTGGTGCTCGACATCGGCCTGCCAGGCGAAAGCGGACTGGGCGTGGCCGCACACCTGCGCCAGCTGTCCTCGGTGGGCATCATCGTGCTGACCGCGCGCGGCGAGGCCAAGACCATGGCCCGGGCGCTGGCCGAGGGGGCGGATCTGTTCCTCAGCAAGCCGGTCGACTTCGATGTGCTGGCGGCCGGCATTGCCAACCTGCATAGGCGTCTGCGTGGGCCGGCAACGGCGGATGCCAATGCCGGCAGTCGTGCGTCCGGCCAGGGCTGGAAACTGATCGAAGGCGGCTGGACGCTGCAGACACCCAATGGCCAGACCCTGGCCTTGCAGGAAGCCGAGCGCGCCTTCCTGCAGTTGCTGTTCGCGCATCCGGGCAAGCCGGTGGCGCGCGAGACCCTGATTGCCGCGCAGACCAGACAGCCGCAGGACTTTGATCCGCATCGGCTGGAGGTGTTGCTGCATCGGCTGCGCACGCGTCTGAAGACGAGGACGGAGTTGGCGTTGCCCGTGCGGGCCGTGCGTGGCTCGGGCTACTTGATGGTGGTGGACGCCTCGGCGGAAAGCTGACCGGCTTCCAGCCCCTTCCCCCGCCTGCGGGGAAAGGCGGGGATGGGGGCAGACCGCGTGCGGGAGATCCTTTGAGAGCGAGAGTGAGCGCACGTCATTGACGTGACGAACTTCACATTACAAAATATAAACACCTGTGGTTCGGGCAGATGGTCTTCCTTTGTCCTCCGCAGTGGCGTCTGAGTTTTCGGGCGTCCTTCGCTTAGCCACCTCGAAGGTCCGGACACGCCGCGGCTGACCAGTCGCAGCGCTGGTCCGTTTTCGCGTGTGGTTCGGCCGCGTATTTGCGCGGCATACGGAACAGGGGAAAACCAGTGACCCAGCAGATGGCAACGGCGCCCGGCGCCGTGGGCGCGTTCGCGCGCGCGTGGAAAACGTGGACCGCGGCTTCGTCGCGTCCGTCAGTGATGCTGTCGCGCGTGCCCGCCGCACGCAGCGCCGTCGCCCGCTCGTTGCTCACCGGCGTGCTGTTCGCCGCCTTGCCGCTGTCCGCCTTCGCCGCGGATCTGCAGATCACCGATCTCTCCGACACCGACTACGACCCCACGCCGGCCGGTGGCCAAATCCGCTACAGCGTGACGATCGAGAACGGCGCCGCCGACACCGTCACCAACGCGGTCACCATTTTCGATTTGCCGGCCGGTACCACCGCCGGCACCCTGCCGGCCTACTGCAGCGCCGATGCCGTGGTGCCCACGCGCATCGTCTGCCTCAACGGCACCCTGGTGGGTACGCAGAGCGCCAGCGGTGAGCCGGTCACCTTCACCCTGGGCGTCAACACCACCGGCCATGCGCCGGGCACCATCAACATCCGTGGCGCCGTCGGCTTCGCCAACAACATTCCGGCCGCCACCACGCCGATCAGCAGCCTCACCAGCGCCGATCCGTTCTTCGTGGGCGATACCAACACCGCCAACAACCAGCGCGGCGAATCCACCACCCTGACCACCGCCGGTGATCTGCGCCTGAGCAAGACCGCCACGCCGGATCCGGTGGTCGGCGGCGCGATCATCACCTACCAGCTGACCGTGACCAACGACGGTCCCAGCGCTTCGTCCAACTTCAACGTGGTCGACACGCTGCCGGCCGCCACCAGCTACATCGCCGGCAGCTTCAACGGCGGCAGCGCATGGACCTTCGCGCGAGGCACCATGACCGCCACCCATGCCGGCACCTTGAACGTCGGCCAGAGCGCGAGCTTCACCTTCCAGGCGCGCGTCAACGCCGGCAGCGGCAACATCGTCAATGCCGCGGTGGTCAATCCGGTCGGCACGCCGGATTCCAACGCCGACAACAACGATGCCGAAGTGACCACGCCCGTGGTCCCCGGCGCCGACCTGGCGATGAGCAAGACGGTGGCGCCTGCGCCGGCGATTTCCGGCCAGCCGGTCACCTTTACCCTGACCGCACGCAACCTGGGTCCGAGCGCGGCGCAGAACGTCAGCTGGACCGATGCCTTGCCGGCAGGCTTCGTGATCACCGGCGGCACCCAGCCGGCGGCGTGGACCTGCAGCAACAACGCCGGCGCCACCGAGCGTAGCTGTACCCGCAACAGCGACATGCTCAACGGTGCGGTGGAAACCTTCACCATCGAGGCCACGGTGCCCGCCACCGGCGCCAACAGCAGCGGCAACGTCAGCAACAGCGCCACCATCACCTCCAGCACTGCGGATGCCAACAGCCCCACGCTGGGCACCAACAACAACACCGGCACGGTCAACTTCACCGTACTGGCCGACGGCGCGGATCTGACTCCGAGCAAGACCAAGACCCCCGAACTGGTGGCGATCTGGGACGGCATCGGCAGCGATGCCTACAGCCTGATGACCTCCACCATCACGGTGCACAACCAGGGCCCGCGTGCGACCACCGGCCAGGTGCAGATCGTCGATGAACTGGCTGCTGGCGAAGAGTTCATGTCCCACTCCAGCACCGGCGCATGGACCTGCACGGTCAACGCCGCCTATGCCGCGCCGCCGGCGCGCCAGCGCGTCACCTGCGATCTCAACTCCGGCGTCGTCGCCGTTGGCGGTACCAGCCCCAACCTGGTGCTGATCACCCGCGCGCGCGCGGCCGGCACCCTGACCAACCAGGTCTGCACCGGCGGCACCAATGGCTCGCTGGAACCGCTGACCGGCAACGGCGTCAACGTCGACCCGGTCGACAACAACGACTGCACCGGCGCCGGCACCCGTACCACCAACGAGCGCACGGACCTGCGCATCAGCAAGCGCACCAATGCGCCGGGCGACAGCGACAACGTGATGAGCGCCGGCGAAGACGAGGTGACCTACACCATCGTCATCAACAACGACGGCCCGGACGCCACCACCGGCGTGGTGATGAACGATCCCATCCCCGGTTACGTCCCCGGCCGCACCCGCATCGACTGGGTCAGCGTGCCGCCGGGTTGGGACTGCTTCGAGGGCAGCACGGTCATGTGCTCGTCCACCACCACCCTGCTGGGCGCGGGCGACAGCGTCACCATCGCCTTCACCGTGCGCCGCGCGCTGTTCGACAGCGCCGGTTTGGGCGCAAGCACCTGCGGTGGCGTACCGATCAACAACGCCTTCTGCAACACCGCCGGCGTGGGCATCGATGCCAGCGTTCCCGGTTCGGTCGGCGAGACCAACCCCAGCAACAACTCGGCGTCGGACTGGTTGCGCGTGGATCGCGTGGCCAACGTGCAGACCACCAGCAAGGCCATCACCTCGGCCGCCACCGGCCAGGCCGGTGTCAACACCACCTATGTGATGTCCTACCTCAACGAAGGTCCGTCGGCGGTGCCGGCGGTGCGCTTCCGCGACACCTTCTACCTGCCCGCCAACGACGCCGGCTTCGTGTTGATCTCGGCGATCCGCACCGGCGGTGGCACCACCACCTGCGTCGGCGCACCGGGTCCGGGCATCACCACCGCGCCCGCGGCCGGTGGCACGTCCTATGCCAACCCCACGCCGGGCACCGCGCCGATCACCATCACTTGTACGGCGCTGGACATGGCCAATGGCCAGACCGAAAGCCTGACCGTGGTGATTCGCCCCAACGTCAACGTGGGCAACACCGGTCGCCAGTTCACCAACGAGGCCGACTTCTTCCTCGATCGCAACAACGACGGCGTGGCCGATTCGGCCACCGGCAGCGACGCCAACGGCAGCTTCAACTACAACGTCGACTTCAGCGGCGGCGATGACAAGCGCAGCGCCACCCTGACCTTCGGCAGCGGCAGCGTCGATCTGATCACCAACAAGGTCGACACCGGCTTCACCGGCGGCATCGATCCGTTGGGCTTCGACGCCACCAACCTGGCCAACAACGCCATCACCTACCGCGTGACCGTGCGCAATGATGGTCCGTCGGTGGCCACCAACGTACGCATCAGCGACACCCTGACCCCGCGGCCCAACCGCACCGTGCGCTTCCTCGGTGCATCGGCGAGCACCAGCGGTTTCGATCCGGCCATGTGTACGGTGACCGGCGGCGCCAACCCGACCACCGGCGCGCCGCTGACCGTGGACTGCCCGATGCCGGGCGCCGGCTTCGGCAACAACATCGAAGGCGTGGTCGGTGCATTGCAGACCAGCACGATCTATCTGCGCTACCAGTACGAGTCGGCGCCGGGCGCTTCGGGCGATACGCTGGACAACTCGGCTACCGCCAGTGCGGCCGAAGCCGACACCAACCTGGAAAACAACACCGCCGACCAGGACACCACGATCCGCGCGCGCGCCGATCTGGCAGTCAGCAAGAGCGCCATGGTGATCGCGCCCGACGCCAATCCCGGCGTGGCCTTGCCGGCGGCGGTGACCAGCGTGTCGCTGCGCCAGCCGTTCTACTGGGTGGTGGAAGGCGTCAACAACGGTCCCGGTGCGAGCCTGTCGCGCGATCGCAGCGGCACCAATCCGCTCAATGGCACCGGTACGGTGATCGTCGATACGCTGCCGGCCGGCCTGGTCGTCACCGGCGACATCACCTGGCAGAAGATCGGCCCGGATCCGGGCGGCGATGAAGTGCCCAACGGCGTCGGCGTGTGCGCGCGCAATGGCGTCAACGTCACCTGCAACCTGGGTGACATGACCGTGACCGGCCGCGTGCGCATCATCGTGCCCGCGCGCTGGGATGCGTACCCCACCGGCGGCACCGCCAACAACACCGCCACGGTCAGCACCGAACAGGTCGACCCCAATCCGAACAACAACACGGTGACCGTGCCGTTGGCGGTGACGCGTTCGTCGCTGGCCGGCGTGGTGTTCCAGGATCGTGATCGCGCGGGCGCCAACGGCGGTACCCACCAGGGCGTGGGTACGGAACCGGGCATCGGCACCGTGCAGATCCGCCTGACCGGTACCGACGCCTATGGCAACGCGGTCAACCTGGTCGCCAACACGGTGGCCGCCGGCACCTACAGCTTCACCAATCTGTCGCCGGCCAACGCGGCCGGTTACACGCTGACGCAGACGCAACCGGCCGCCTACATCAACGGCCCGATCGATCCGCCCACCACCGGCCCGAATGCGCCGTCGCTGGGCGGCACTTACGCCGCCGGTTCGCCCAACTCCACTTACACCGCCATTCCGGTGGGCGTGGACCAGGCCGGCGTGCGCTACAACTTCCCGGAAGTGCGGCGCCCGTCGCTGGGTGGCTACGTTTACGTCGACACCAATTTCAGCAACGTGCGTGACGGCGCGGACACCGGCATTGCCGGCGCCACGGTGGAGCTGCTCAATGCCACCACCGGTGTGTTCATCACCAGCACCACGACCAATGGCAGCGGCGCCTACACCTTCACCAATCTGGATCCGTTGATCGTCTACACGCTGCGCGAAGTCTTGCCGGCCGGCAACTACCGCAACCGTCCGACCGCAGTGAACCCGGGCCTGATCGGCACCGTGGCCTGCACCAGTGGCTGCGTCCCGGGCACGGCGGTCAGCGGCGACGCCGCCACCACCGATCGCATCAGCACCATCGATCTGGGCAGTGGCCAGGACGGCACCGTATTCAACTTCGGCGAAGACGCCATCGCCGCGATCAGCGGCAGCGTCTATCTGGATCGCAACCGCAACGGCGACTTCGACATCGCCGACGCCGGCACCGTCAACTCGCAGCCCAATGGCGGCCTGCGCAACGTCACCGTCACCCTCAACGGCGCGGGTGCCGACGGCATCTTCGGCAATGGCGATGATCCGCTGCCGGTGTCGGTGCAGACCGACGCCAATGGCGCCTACCAGTTCACCGATCTGGTGGTGGGTCAGAACTATCTGATCACCGAAAGCCAGCCCGACGGTTACGGCAACGGCGTCGAGAACGCCAGCAACGCCATCAATGTCACCACGCTGCCCGCCGCCGGCGTCACCGGTCGCGACTTCGGCGAAGTGCTGGGCTCGCTGGCCGGCTTCGTGTACGAGGATTTCTCGAGCACCGCCGCCAACAACAACAACGGTGCGTTCAACAGCGGCGAGAATCCGATCGCCGGCGTCACGGTCACCCTGACCGGCACGGACCTGCTTGGCAACCCGGTCAACGTGGTGCGCCAGACCACGGGCACGGGCGCGTACGTGTTTGACGATCTGCTGCCGCCGTTGGCCGCCACGACGTACACGATCACCGAGACGCAGCCCACCGGCTACCTCGACGGTCGCCACACCGCCGGCAACGCCGCCACGCCGGGTGGCACCAGCACCGCCAATGTGATCGACGGCATCGTCATCTCTGCGGGCCAGCAGGCCACCGGCTATCTGTTCGGCGAACTGGCCAACGCGATCATCAGCGGCACGGTCTACCTGGATCGCAACGACAACGGCGACCAGGACGGCACCGACGTGGGCATTGCCGGCGTCACCGTGACGATCCAGGGCGCGGGCCCGGATGGCATCCATGGCAACGGCGATGATCCGGCGCCCGTGGTGCTGATCACCGATGCCAATGGTGGCTACAGCTACGGCGGCGCGATCGCCGGCCAGGACTACCGCATCACCGAAACCCAGCCCACCGGCCTGGCCAACGGTGAGGAAAACACCAACAACCTGATCGAACTGGTCAACCTGCCGGCCACCGGTTCAAGCGACAACAACTTCGGCGAACTGGCCTCGGCCATTGCCGGCCGGGTCTGGCTGGACGCCAACAACAACGGCCTGATCGACGGCACCGAAACCGGCATTGCCGGTGTCAGCCTCAGTCTGCCGGCCGGCACCCTGGACGCGGTGGGCAACCCCGTCGCTGCGGTGACCACCGACGCCAACGGCAACTATCGCTTCAATGATCTGCTCGGCGGCACCTACACCGTCACCCAGCAGACCGCGCAGCCCGTGGTCGGCGGCATCACGACGCTCAATGGCATCACCGTGGCCGGCGTCATCGGCACCGTCAGCACGGGCACCGCCACCGGCGTGGCCGTTGTCCCCAGCGCAGTCAGCGGCATCGTGCTGCCGGGCGGCGCCGCCTCGGTGCAGAACAACTTCGGCGAAACCCTGGGCGTGACGCTGGGCGGCCGCGTGTTCTTCGACGCCAACAACGACGGCGCGCAGAGCGGCGCTTCGGAAGCCGGCATCGTCGGCGTGACCATCAACCTGAGCGGCACCGATGACACCGGCGCTTCGGTCACCCTGAGCACCACCACCAATGCCGATGGCGAGTTCCAGTTCAACGGTCTGCGTCCGGGCACCTACACGGTCACCGAACCGAACCAGCCCACCGGCACCAGCAACGGCCAGACCGTGGCCGGCACCGTCGCGGGCGCGTCCTCGGGTACCGCCACGCCCATCACCACCGTGCCCAGCGCGATCAGCACGATCGATCTGCGCACCCCGGGCAGCGCCTCGATCGACAACCTGTTCGGCGAAATTCCGCTCAACAGCGCGATCAGCGGGCGCGTCTGGGCCGATGCCAACAATGACGGCGTGATCGATACCGGCGAGCAGGGCATCGCCAACGTCACCGTGCGCCTGAGCGGCACCGACCTGGCCGGCAACACGATCACCCGTGACGTGACCACCCAGGCCGATGGCAGCTATGCCTTCACCGAGCTGCCTCCGGGTACTTACGTCATCACCGAACCCGACCAGCCCACCGGCACGCTCAACGGCATCACCGTGCCGGGCAGCGCAGGCGGCACCGCCACCGCGGTGACCACCACGCCGTCGGCGATCAGCGCCGTGGTACTGGGCGTGGCCGAAGAAGCCACCGCCAACAACTTCGGCGAGATTCCCTCGGGCAGCATCAGCGGCCGCGTCTACAACGACGGCAACAACAACGGCGTGATCGACAGCGGCGAAGGCGGCTTCGCCAATGTGCCGGTGCGCCTGACCGGCTTCAATGATCTGGGCGAAACCATCAACGTCACGGTCAATACCGACAGCGAAGGCCGCTACCGCTTCGACGATCTGCGTCCGGGCATCTACGGCGTGACCGAAACCGTGCAGCCGCCGGAAACCCTCAACGGCATCACCAGCGCCGGCACCATCGATGGCGTCAGCACCGGCATTGCCACGCCGGTGGAGACCACGCCGTCGGCGATCAACGCGATCACCCTGCCTACCGGCGGCCAGTCGATCGACAACAACTTCGGCGAGATCGGCGATTCGCCGGACCTGGTGGTCAGCAAGGCCGCCACGCCGACCACGTTCACCGTCAACAACGACGCGCGTTACACCGTGCGCGTGCGCAACATCGGCCAGCAGCCGACCGCGGGCGAGTACGTGGTGGAAGATCGCCTGCCGGCCGGCATCACCCTGGCCGCCACGCCCACCGGCAACGGTTGGATCTGCGTCGGCAACCCGGGCGAGAGCCGCTTCAGCTGCCGCAACAGCACGGTGATCGCGGCCGGCGCCACCCTGGCCGACACGATCATCGCGCAGGTGCGCGTGGCGGCCAGCGCCGCCACCGGCACGCCGGTCAACAACGCGGTCATCGTGCAGGGCGGCGGCGAGAACCCGTTCCGCACGCCGACCACCGAAGAGCGCAGCGATTTCGAAGGCAACACCGGCGATCTGCCGGTCTGCGATCCGGCGATCAGCCAGAACGCCTGCCGTCTGCCGACCGCGGTGCAGTTGTCGGCCTCGGTGTCGGGCACGGTGTGGTACGACCTGGGCAGCGACTACGGTCACCTGGACGGCGGTGATCGCCGCCTGGCCGGCTGGAACGTGGAAGTGGTGAACGCCGACGGCCAGATTGTCGGCACCGCCAGCACCGCCGCCGATGGTTCGTACTCGGTCGCCGATCAGGTGCCGGGCGTGCCGCTGCAGATCCGTTTCCGTTATCCCAACACCGGCGTGATCTGGGGTTGGCCGGTCAATGGCGAAACCGCCGGCAGTGCACCGGCCGTGTGCGACGCCAGCAATGCGATTGCCAATGGCACCGCCAGCTCGTGCGTGAGCACCGAAGGCAACAGCACCCACCTGGCCGTGATCCTGGCGGCGGGCGCCAACCTGCCGCAGCAAAGCCTGCCGCTCAATCCGGGTGGCGTGGTGTATGACGCGATCACGCGCAACCCGGTGCCGGGTTCGCGGGTGACCCTGTCGCCGGTGGGCAGCTGCCCGGCCTACGCGCCGGAGCAGCATCTGCTCAACACCAGCCTGGGCGGCTACACCATCGAAGGCACCTCGGTGTCGATGACCGTCGGCAACGAAGGCTTCTATCAGTTCCTGATGGCGCCGAGCGCGCCGGCCACCTGCCGCTTCTCGATCGTGGTGGTGCCGCCGGCCGGTTATGGCTTCCAGTCCGGGATGATCCCGGCGGAAACCACACCGCTGGTGCCGGCCGCCACGCCGGGCGTGGGCCAGCCGGTGCAGCCCAATGCCACCGCGCCGACCGGCCCGGTCGGGCCGGCCACCACCTACTACCTGGAGACCGATCTCGGTTCTTCGGTCGCCACCCCGGTGCACAACCACATCCCGCTGGATCCGCAGATCGCACCGGGCCTGGTGATCACCAAGGTCGGCGATCGCAAGACCGTGGAAGTGGGCGACAGCCTGGTCTACACCATCACCATCCGCCAGACCGCGGGTGAGTCGCTGGCCACGGTCAACGTGATCGACCGCCTGCCGCGCGGCTTCACCTACATCGACGGCACCGCGCGCCTGGATGGCGCCGGTATCGCCAACCCGCGTGGCAAGCCGGGTCCGGTGCTGGTGTTCGACGTCGGCTCGCTGGCGGTGGGTGCACAGAAGACCCTGAGCTACCGCGTCCGCGTGGGCGTGGGCAGCCAGCAGGGCGACGGCATCAACCGTGCGCGCGCCCATGGCTGTTCGATTGACGGTGGTTGCGTGGATGACAGCACGCTCACGCCGTACACCCACGGCGGCGTGGTCAGCTCCAACCCGGCCGAATACCGCGTGATCATCACCGGTGGCGTGTTCACCGACGAAGGTTGCGTGCTCGGCAAGATCTTCGTCGACTGCAACGTCAACCACGTGCAGGACAGCGAAGAGCTGGGCATCCCCGGCGTGCGCATGTACTTCGAGGACGGCACCTGGTTGATCAGCGATTCGGAAGGCAAGTACAGCTACTGCGGCCTGCCGCCGAAGAGCCATACGCTGAAGGTCGATGCCTCCACGCTGCCGGTCGGCTCGCGCCTGACCACCAGCAGCAACCGCAACCTGGGCGATGCCGACAGCCTCTTCATCGATTTGAAGAACGGCGAGCTGCATCGCGCCGACTTCATCGAGGGCAGCTGTTCCAACCCGGTGATCGAGCAGGTCAAGGCACGCCGCACGCAGGGTGAGGTGCGCGCACCGGAAACCGAACGTGGGCAGCCGCCGCTGCGCTTCGAGAGCAAGCCGCAACGCTCGCCGCAGCAGGGCACCGACTCGGCCAAGCAACAGCCGATCGTCGACCCGAGGCCGACCACGCCGGATGCGGACGCAGGCCAGGAGGTGCAGCCATGAGCCGCACCTTCCTCTGCCCCTCGTCCTTGCCGGAAGCCTCGCCCATGCGTGTCACCTCAGCGCGTGCTGCCCGCCAGCACGTGATCCGCTCTCCGCTGCATCCCTTGGCGCTGGCCTTGCTGGTGGCCTGTGTGCCGGCCACGCTGCAGGCGCAGACCGTCTCCGGTGATCAACGCTTCACCCCGGTGCTGGGCCAGGCCACCCCGCTGTATCCGCAATCGACCACCACCACCAGCCGCGACAACGGTGCGCAGCCGCTGTTCGCGCAGCCGGGCAATGTCGACTACCGCATCAATGCCGGTGTCGATCGCGTGGTGGTGGAAGTGGATCGCGACGGCGTGCCGGCCGATGGCCAGTCGCCGGTGCATGTGGTGGTGCAGCTGTTCAACGCCGACGGCACGCCGATACAGGGCGATGCCTTTGCCACCATCGAGAACAGCGGTGGCCGCATCAAGCTGATGGACGGACGCACCGACGAGTTCGGTCCCGGCCAGCTCGACGCCGACAAGGCCACGCCCGGCGTGCAGTTGCCGGTGCGCAACGGCCGCGCCGAGTTCGACCTGCTGGCCCCGCATGATCCGCAGGACGTGTTGCTGCGGGTCACCGCCGGTGGCCAGAGCGCCGAAGGCGTGATCGGCTTCGTCCCGGAAATGCGCGACATGATCGCCACCGGCCTGCTGGAAGGCGTGATCAACTTCCGCCGCAACGGCAGCGGCCTGCTCAACACCAGCCAGCAGGGCGACGGCTTCGAGCGCGAAATCCGCCGCTGGGAAAAGCAGTTCAACAACGGCAAGGCCAACGGCGCCGCGCGCGCCGCGTTCTTCGTCAAGGGCACGATCCAGGGCAAGTACCTGCTGACTGCCGCCTACGACTCGGACAAGGAAGTGCGGGGCCGCCTGCTGCGTGACATCCAGCCGGAAGAGTTCTACCCGGTGTACGGAGATGCCTCGATGCGTGGCTTCGATGCGCGTTCGGCCGAGCGTCTGTATGTGCGCGTGGATCAGGACCGCAGCTACCTGCTGTACGGCGACTTCCAGACCGGCGACAACATCACCACCACCACCGGCGTGGATTTCGGCAGCCGTGCCGCGCAGCGCGTGCTCGGCACCTACAACCGCACCGCCACCGGCCTGGGCTGGCATTTCGAGAACGAGCGCGTGCGCGGCAATGTCTTCGCCGTCGAGGACTCGCTGCGCCAGGTGATCGAAGAACTGCCGGCCTCCGGCAGCGGTCCCTACGGCCTGCGCAACAACGCAGTGCTGGAAGGCAGCGAGCGGGTGGAAGTGATCGTGCGCGATCGCGACCAGCCTTCGCGCATCGTCTCGGTGCGGCCACTGGGGCGACTGGTGGACTACAGCTTCGAGCCGTTCTCCGGCCGCATCCTGCTGGCCAGCTTCCTGCCGTCGTTCGACTCGGATCTCAATCCGGTCTCGCTGCGCATCACCTACGAACTGGATCAGGGCACCGAGAAGTTCCTGGTACTGGGCGCGGATGCGCAGTTGCGCCTGGGCGAGAACGGCGAAGTCGGCGGCTCGGTGGTGGATGATCGCAATCCCTTCGCCGAGTTCCAGATGGGCAGCGCCAACGTCGGCTATCGCCTGGGCGAGAACACCTGGCTGGTCGCTGAAGCCGCGCGCACGCGCAGCGAGGTCAACACCAACTCGATCAACCAGTACGGCACGCCCGCATTGCAGGGCCTGAGCGGCTTGGTCGAAGGCGACGCCTGGCGGGTGGAACTGGGCCATGCCGGCGCCGCGTTCGACTTCAAGGCCTTCGCCGGCCAGTCGGATCCGGCGTTCAACAACCAGGCCTCGCCGCTGTACGGCGGCCGTGGCGAATACAGCCTGAGCACGCGCTATCGCTTGAACGAGCGCTTCGAGCTGTACGCCGAAGCGCTGCGCAGCGAAGACCGCAACCCCGATGGCGGCGAACGCGAGTCGGCCAGCGCCGGCACCCGGGTCAAGGTCACCGACAAGCTGACCCTGGACTTCGGCTACCGCGCGATCCGCGAGACCGTCGGCGCGTACTACACCTGGGCGACCAACAGCGGCTACGGCAACATCGGCGGCCTGTCCGGCGGTTACGCCACCGGCGCCGGCGGTGGTGCGTTGGGCTATGGCCAGCAGCCGCTGGATCCGTCCACCGGCCTGCCGATCATCCAGAACGGTACGAGCAACGACGTCGCCAGCGGTTTGCCGGTGGGCACCGAGTTGTCTTCGGACATGCTGCGCTTCGGCCTGGGTTATCGCGCCAGCGATCGCCTGAGCCTGGGCGGCGAAGTGGAGCAGGACATCCACGGCGAGGATCGCAACCGGGTTGCGCTGGGCGCCGACTTCCAGCTGCGCGAACGCAGCCGCCTGTACGGCCGCTACGAAAAGCAGACCGGCATCAGCGGCGTCAACGGCCTGACCCAGGATGGCCGCGAGGCCAACACCCTGGCGGTGGGCGTGGACACCAGCTTCCTGCGCGACACCACGCTGTTCTCCGAGTACCGCCTGCGCGATGCCATTGCCGGCCGCGACATCCAGGCCGCCTCGGGCGTGCGCAATCGCTGGGACATCAGCGAAGGCCTGCGCCTGGACACCTCGCTGGAGCACACCAACGTGATCAGCGGCAATGTCGGTGATTCCACCGGTGCGGGCGTGGGCCTGGACTACAGCGCCAACCCGCTGTGGCGCGGCAGCATGCGGCTGGAACACCGCATCTCCGACGATATCGAGCGCACCCCGACCAACGAGGGTTACCACACCACGCTGCTGCAGTTCCTGGCCGCACGCAAGCTCAACCGCGACTGGACCGTGCTGGCCCGCAACTACCTGCTGCGCACGGTGTACGAAGCGCGCGGCGACGTGTTGCAGGATCGCTTCCAGATCGGTGCGGCTTACCGCGATACCGACACCAACCGCATCAACGCCCTGGCCCGCTACGAGTACAAGCTGGAGAAGGACGAGAGCGGCATGGACAGCGGCGGCTTCGGTTCGGATACCGGCCAGGAAGTACGCACCGCCGCGCACATCGTGTCCGCGCATGCCGACTGGCATCCGTCGCGGCCGTGGTGGCTGACCGGTCGCGTCGCTGCGAAGTGGCAGAAGGATCGCTTCGTCTACGCCGATACCGGCAGCGTCGATGACGACTTCAATGCGGTGCTGTTGTCCGGCCGCGTGGTCTACGACGTCACCGAGAACTGGGACATCGGCGTGCTGGCTTCCACCTTCCGTGGCCAGGACGGCGCCAACCAGTACGCGTTCGGCGTGGAAGTGGGCCGGCTGCTGCGGCAGAACCTGTGGCTGTCGGTGGGCTACAACGCCACCGGTTTCCGCGGCGACACCGATCTGACCGGCTACGAGTACACCCAGCAGGGCGCCTTCATCCGCCTGCGATTCAAGTTCGACGAAGACCTTTTCATCCGCGAAGACGCCCGTTACCGCGACCCGGTGCGCGCAGGAGCCACGCCATGATCAAACAGCCCTCCCATCTGCTCGCCGCCGCGTTGCTGGCCGCACTTGCTTTCGGCGCGCAGGCGCAGCAGACCCAGTTGAACGCGCCGAAGAATCGCGTGACCGACGAGGCCATCCACGCCGATCTGTCCGGCTACGAAGCCACCCAGGGCCGCATCCAGGCCTTGAACGACGGCGGCCGGCCGGTGCGCGATTACCACCTGTCCAAGGCGCAATGCTGGCTGGACGTGTCCTTCCACGAATACACCCGCAACGATCGCAGCGCCTTCCCGCAGGAAGCGCTGACCGAGTCGGAAAAGCTGATCGTGGGCATGGAGCAGGGCGTGGAGCCGCTGCCCACCGACACCCCGCTGGTCAACAACGCGGCGCGCGTGCGCGAGGATCTGTGGAAGCGCTTTGCCGCCCTCCACGGCACCCCCGGCTTTGTCTGCGCGCAACAGGCCGTGGCCTGCGGCGAAGTGGAACTGGTGCACGCCGGCAACGAGTACAACCAGCAGCAGTGGCGCCACGCCAAGCCCTACATCCAGATTGCCGAAGACTGGGTGAGTGATGCCGAGTCGCTGGCGCGCACCTGCGGCGTGGCGCCGGCCGGCCTGGCCGCGGCCGCGCCGGTGGAGCCGGTGCTGACCGCCAACGTGTTGTTCGAGTTTGATCGTTCGGGCCCGAAGGACATCCGCGCCTATTCGATCACCAGCCTGGATCGCGAACTGGGCCGCCTGCAGCAGGAAGGCCTGGTGCTGACCCGGGTGGAGCTGGTCGGCCATGCCGATCGCCTGCAAGGCCGCGGCCATGACTACAACCAGGCGCTGTCGGAGAAGCGTGCGCAGACCGTACGCGCGCTGCTGCAGGCGCGTGGTGTGGATGCGGGCGTGATCGAGTACACCTTCAAGGGCGACAGCGAGCAGGTGCAGACCTGCGAGGGCGTCAAGCCTGGTCCGACCCTGAAGGAATGCCTGATCCCCAACCGTCGCGTCGAAGTCCGCCTGCACGCGCAGCCGCAGGCAGGCGCGCGCTGAGGCAAGGCCTGCCTATAATCCGGCGTCATGCCAGGAGGGCGCCGGTAGGGGCAGCGGATTCCCCCGTAATCCGAGAGCGAATGCATGAGTGACGGTGATCTGTCAGTCGCCCGCCCCTGGCGGGTTGCGTTGTCCCGGCTGGGAGGCGCGGCGGCCTTGCTGTGGCGCGGGCCGCTGGCCTGGTTGCGGCGGGTGCCCATCGACGATCCGGTGGATCGGCGCAACGCGCCGATGCTGCAGTTGATATCCCTGTTGCTGGCTGTATTGCCGGCATTGGCCTGGCTATACCGGGCGGTGGTCGTCGACATCCCCTGGCGCCCGGGCGAAGTCTTGAGCATGGCCATGGGCCTGACGGTCTGCGCCGCCGCCGCCGCCAGTTTCGGACTGATCCGTTACGGCCGTTTTGCCTGGGCCTCGCGCCTGCTGTTGCTGGCGTTCGCCATCACGATCATTCCCGCGTATCTGTCCACCGGCTTCGGCGCGCAACGTTTCGAGCAGCCGGTGCTGGTGATCTGGATGGCGGTGGCCGGACTGGTGGTGGGGCGCGCGGCCTTGTGGTTGATGTTCGCCACCGTGGTGGTGGCGTTCCTGGCCGGCGCCAATGTCGATGTGGCGATCCAGGGCGAGGCCGCGGCGATTTACGCCGATGCCGTCTTCAGCATCGCCATGTTCCTGATGATCGCCATCGTGCTGGATCGCAGTGCCTCGGCCCTGCGCCACAGCCTGCGCGAGGCCAACGAACGCGGCGACCAGCTGGCGCTGAGCAACCAGCACCTGCGCCACGAGATCAGCAAGCGCGAGCAGGCGCAGGAACAGCTGGTGCATTCGCAGAAGGTGGAAGCGGTCGGACGCCTGGCGGCCGGTGCCGCGCACGACTTCGGCAACCTGATGGCGATCATCACCGGCTACCTGCGCAAAGGCCTGCGCGCCGACTCGCTGGATGACGTGCGCCACACTTTGTCCGGCATCGACGCCGCCGCGCGCCGCGCCACCCTGGTCACCCACAAGCTGCTGGCGCTGGCGCGCGAGGATCAGGAGCCGGAGCAGGCCGAAGTCTTCGACCCGGTGCAGGTATTGCTGGAACTGCAGCCGCTGCTGCGCCAGCTGTTCAACCCGGACGTGCATATCGACTATCGCCTGCCCGCGGTCTTGCCGGGCGTGCGCATGGACCGCCAGCGCTTCGAACTGATGGTGCTCAACATCGCCGCCAATGCCGACCACGCGATGGCCGAGGGTGGGGTGTTCATGGTCCAGGCCGAGTCGTTGCCGGGCGAGGCGGAAGTGGCGCTGAGTTTCCGCGATACCGGCAGTGGCATGGGACCCGAGGTGCTGCTGCGCGTGTTCGATCCGTTCTTCACCACCAAGCCCAAAGGGCAGGGCACCGGTCTGGGGCTGTCGGTGGTGCGCGATCTGGTGGTCAAGGCCGGCGGCGAGATCACCGCCTCCAGTTCGTTGGGCCACGGCACCCGTTTCAGCGTGCATCTGCCGGTGGTGGCGTGACGAACTAACAATGGTGCGGGCGTGCTTCGCACGTCCCCGCCCATGTGCAAGGCTGTGCCGCCGGCGCCGACAGGCGCTGGCCTGAAACGGGGCATTCGCCCCGCCTGCGCAGGAGCCCGGCGATGGACAAGGAACTGGTTTACGTACTTTTCGTCTGCGGCCTGCTGATCGTGCCGCGCTGGCTGCAACGCTTTCGCATTCCCGCCCCGCTGGCCTGCTTTGTCGGCGGGATGGTGGTGGCCTGGCTGCTGCCGGGCGAGTCGAGCGGCTTGATCCACTTTGCCGCCGTGCTGGGTATCGCCTCGCTGTTCCTGTTCGCCGGGCTGGAAGTGAACCTGGCCGAGTTGTTCGCCCATCGCGGTCCGCTGCTGCGCTATCTGGCGGTGCGCAGCGTGACGATCGGGGTGACGGCGTGGCTGGCGGCCACCTTCCTGGGCCTGGCCTGGCAGCCGGCGCTGCTGATCGCCCTGGCACTGCTCACCTCATCCACCGGCTTCATCATCGACTCGCTGGATCGCTTCGCGATGAGCGCGCAGGAGCGTTTCTGGGTGACCAACAAGGCCATCTCCGGCGAGTTGCTGGCGCTGGCCTGCATGTTCGTGGCCTTGCAGAGTGACAGCGCGGTGTCGATGGCCACCGGCACCGGCACGCTGGTGGCGCTGGTGGTGGCGGTGCCGCTGGCTTACCTGGCGATGGCGCGCTGGATATTGCCGCATGCGCCGGGCGCGGAGTTCTCGCTGTTGATCCAGATCGGCATCGTCGCCGCCTTCATCACCGATCGGCTGGGCGTGGAGTACCTGCTGGGCGCGTTCATCGCCGGCCTGGCGGCACGCCAGCTGGACCAGCGGCTGCCGGCCTTTGCCAGCGAGCGCAATGTCACCGCGATCAAGCTGTTCTCCAGCTTCTTCGTGCCGTTCTACTTCTTCCGCAATGGCGCGCAGGTGCCGTGGTCGGCGTTCAACCTGCAGTCGCTGCTGATTGGCCTGGCGTTGTCGCTGCTGATTCCGCTGCGCATCGGCGCGGTGTGGTGGCAGCTGCGTCTGCAGGGCTTGCCGGCGGCGTCCTGCCGGCGCATCGCGATTTCGCTGACGCCGACGCTGATCTTCACCCTGGTACTGGCGCATATCCTGCACGAGCACTTCCAGCTGTCGGATGGCTGGTATGCGGGTCTATTGATCTACGCGGGCTTGAACACCTTGTTGCCGTCACTGCTGCTGAAGACGGGATTCGATCTGGCGATGGCGCCCGGCCAGGCCGGCGATACCGAGGCGCAGCCCGAGTCGCCTCCCGTGCAGACAAGCTGACGGCCGGCGACGCAGCGCGCCGCCGGCCGTATTGCCTCAGCGCATTTCCAGCTTCAGCGCCTTGGCGATGTCTTCCCACGACACATACTTGTAGTTCTGGTTCTCCACCGGCATGACGTTGCGGCCGTCCTGCGCCACCATCGCGCCGTGTTCGAAGCCCGGGCCCAGGTTGCGGCTGGTCACTTCCAGGCCGTCGGTCTCGGAGATGCCGTCGATGCCGCGCACCGGATCGGCGACCACCGCGAACGAGCCCACGTACTCATGCTCGCCTTCCAGGCGGAACACCGCATAGGTGTCGTTGCCCTGGCTGGAGACCACGATGTAGCCGCGGCCATTGCCCAGGTGGTAGATGCCCAGGCCTTCCAGATCGTCCTTCACCGCTGGCAGATTGGCCACCCGCGCAATCGCGGTCTTGGCATCGCCGCCATCGGGTTCGGCCGAGAGCTTCCACATCGCCACGTCTTCTTCGTTGACGTAGAGCGCGCCGGTTTCATCGTCGGCCACGCAGCCTTCGGTCTGCGAGTCGAACGTCATGTCGCGCACCAGCTCGGCGCGCACCTTGCCGGCCGGGGTGGCGTTGAGCCGCCACTGGCGCTTGCGGGTGTCATCGCCGTTGATGAAGACGTAGGTGTCGCCGTTCTTCGCGCTGCGGTACATGCACAGGCCGTAGGGGTCGCCCAGGCCGGTGGGCTGCACGCCGTCGGCCACGTTGATCAACTTGCGCTGCTCGGTGTCCAGGCGATAGATGGCGATGCTCTTGTCGGTGCGGTTGCTGGCGGTGACCAGCACCACCTTCTGCCCGCCCAGCTCATAGCCTTCGCGCAGGTCGACGTTGTTCATCTTGCCGTCCGCCAGGAACTGCACCACCTGGCCCTGCATGTCATACAGATACAGACCGGCCTTCTTGTCGGTGGCAATCACCAGGCTCTTGCCCGGATCGGTCGGGTGGGCCCAGATCGCCGGGTCATCGGCGGCATCGCCGTAGCTGCCGGCAAAGCGGGTTTCCACCCGCGCGCTGACGGCCACGACTTTGCTCGCCGGTGCAGCGGTGGCGGCCGGTGCGGTGCCGGGATCGCGGCCGATCGCCTTGCCGATGTCGGCCAGCGACACCAGCTTGGTGTTGGCATCGGCTTCGTCGTTGACCAGCAACACGCCCTTGGGGAACTTCGCACCCACGGCCTGGCTGCTGGCGTTGAGCAGGCCGGGTTCTTCAATCAGCTTGTCGCTGGAACCCGGCGCGGACACCTGGAACGAACCCAGGTAGGCGCCGTCATCAGAACGGTCATAGACATTGATGCGACCGGCATTGGCATCGGAGGCAAACAGCCACTGCGCGTCCTTGCCGCCGTCATGCACGGCCAGGCCGGCCACTTCTTCCTTGATATGGCCCAGGCGCGGCGCGTCGATCAAGGTGGCGGAGACATCGGCTTCGGCATCGGCGTTGAAGCGCCAGATGCCCACGGCTTCTTCCGAGGCGTAGACATGGCCATGGCTGTCGGTCACGCATTGCTTGAGCGGCGAAGGCAGGCTGATGCGGCGCACCGGGCGCGCATCCAGCTTGTCGCCCTGGGCGAAGATGATCTGCTGATCCACTTCGCCACCGTCGCCGACGATGAAGGCGTGCAACGAGCTGTCCAGCGGATTGCGGAACAGGCAGATGCCTTCGGCGGCGAAACCCAGCGGTAACTGACGCGCGCCGACTTCGGTCAGCGTGCCGCCGTTCTGGGTGAACAGCCGCAGGAAATTGCCGGTGGTGTCGATCGCCGCCACCACGTTGACCCGCTTGTTGCCCAGCGGCTGATCCGCGGCAATCGCCAGCGAAGCCACTTCACCGGCCGGGGTGCTGCGCAGACGCTTGCCCGACAGATCGTAGATTTCCAGTCCGCCCAGGGCGGCCGTGGCGATCAGCGTGCTCTTGTCCGGCTTGGCGGCATCGCGCGCCAGGATCGCATCGTTGGTCTGCCCGCTGGCGGTGGCCTGGGTCTGCCCCAGCGCCGTCACCACCGGTGCTGCCTTGGCCGCGTCCTGCGCCTGCGCCATGTTGCTGCTCAAGGCCAGGACCACCGCTGCGGCCACACCCGAAAATTGCCAGTTCCTCATCTTTTTCCTCCCCTACCTTTAAAGATTGGACCCGCTACTGCACGGCGGGCCGGCTGGTAGCCGCACCTTACCCGGGCGGGTTTCGATTTTGCAAGAGAAATTCCAAAAGTGTTGCAAAATGGAATTTTTGTTCGTAACCTCCGTCCTGCAGCCTCGGACCAGGCAGCATTGCCTGGGCGTGGGCTTAGTCCTCGGGAGGGACCAAGACAATGCGGAAGATCCACCGTAATGCGCTGACAGTAATCATCTTGAGCAACCTGGCGGCGATGGCCGCGGCACCTGCCTACGCGCAGGACGCCGCTGCACAGAGCACGCCGCAACAGCAGGGGAGCGACGTCACCCAGCTGGAAACCGTGGAAGTGACCGGCCGCCGCGCCGCCGATCGCGCCGCGATAGATGACAAACGCTATGCCGATGCACAGGTTGACGCGATCCGTTCGGACGATGTCGGCCGCCTGCCGGATCAGAACGTGGCCGAGGCCGTGCGCCGGCTGCCGGGCGTCACCACCGTCAACGACCAGGGCGAAGGCCGCTACCTGACCGTGCGCGGCGTGTCGCCGGACCTGCTCAACGTGACCCTCAATGGCCAGACCGCGCCCGCGCCGGAACCGGACGGCCGCCAGGTCAAGCTCGATGACATCCCCTCGGCGCTGATTGGTGCGGTGACGGTGTCCAAGACGCTGACCGCCGACATGGATGCCAACGCCATCGCCGGCCAGGTCAACATCGAGACGCTGAGCGCCTTCGATCGCGAGGGCACCTTCGGTACGTTCCGCGGCGCCTACGGCTACAACGATTTGAACAGCGAGAACCCGTACGAGTTCGACGGCTCGTTCGGTGGCCGCTTCGGCGCCGACAAGCAGTTCGGTGCGGTGTTCGCGCTGAACTACTCCAACCGCAAGATCGGCACCCAGAACATCCAGAACACCGGTGACTGGATTGAAGTGGACGGCCAGACCGTGCCGGAAGGCCTGGACCTGCGCCAGTACAACACCGATCGCACGCGCAGCGGCGCGGTCGCCAACTTCGACTGGCGCCCGAACGACGACACCAAGGTGTTCCTGCGCTTCGTGTACTCCAAGTACGAAGACTCCGAGACCCGTGATCGCTTCGCCATCGAGATGGACGAGGACGGCATCAGCCCCACCAGCGCCACCGCCGGCACCTTCGTCGATGGCGAGGGCATCCGCGCCCTGCGTACCCGCGCCGAGAACACCAGCACCTTCACCACCAGCACCGGTGCCGAGTTCAAGTTCGCCAACGATGCCAAGTTGAATGCCGAGCTGACCTACTCGCGCGCCAACAAGCGCGACCCGCACCGCGACGAATGGGGTTTCACCCAGGGCGACATCAGCGGCAGCTATGGCCTGGGCGGCGACGAGTTCTCGGTCGTCCCCAATGGTCCGGAAGCCTACGACGCCAGCCTGTACGAGCCGGATTTCTGGGAGCCCGAGTCGCGCAAGGCGGTCGAGGATCTCTACCAGGCACGCGTGGACTACACCCTGCCGATCGAGCTGGGTGACGGTTCGGACCTGCAGTTTGGCGTGAAGTACCTGCATCGCAAGAAGACCAATGATCA
Organism: Pseudoxanthomonas indica; assembly: GCF_900167565.1. NCBI lineage: Bacteria > Pseudomonadati > Pseudomonadota > Gammaproteobacteria > Lysobacterales > Lysobacteraceae > Pseudoxanthomonas > Pseudoxanthomonas indica. The sequence goes on along the minus strand of NZ_FUZV01000001.1, from coordinate 1,616,418 downwards.
GAACGGCGAAGCCTGGGAATACGACGATGGCCCGCTGCTGCTCTCCGATGTGCAGGGCAAACCGCTGGGTAGCGTATTCGGCGGACGTTACAGATTTGGTCCCACGATCGACGGTCCTTCGGCCAATGCCTACTTCAACAGCCACACCGGCGAGTTCGAAGAGGACGAAGAGGGCACCCTGGCCACCACCCTGGCTGCCGATTACCGCATCACCGAGAAGATCACCGCCGCCTACGCCATGGGCCGCCTGCGCTTTGGCGACTTCACCCTGATTCCGGGTGTGCGCGTGGAGCGGACCGAGGGTGACTACGCGGCGATTGCCTTCGACGTGGAGACCACCGGCATCGACCAGAGCTACAACACCTTCGGCAAGCGCAGCTACACCGACTGGTTCCCGGGCCTGACCGTGCGTTACGACGTTGGCGACAACCTGGTGTTCCGCGGTGCGGCCACCCGCGCCATCGGCCGCCCGAACTACGAGTCGCTGGCGCCGTTCGTGCAGATTGAAGGCGCCAGCGAAGGCGAGCCCGAAGTGTCGATGGGCAACCCCAACCTGAAGCCGCTGTACTCCAACAACTTCGATCTGTCGGTGGAGTACTACGTCGGCAACCGTGGCGTGCTCTCGGCGGCGGCGTTCTACAAGGACATCAAGAACCCGATCTACGAGACCACCCGCACCGGCCAGGACGGCGTGTTCGGCGGCCAGACCCTGACCGATGCCGAAGTCGGCACCTGGACCAACGCCGAGAAGGCCACGGTCAGCGGTATCGAGTTCAACGCCCAGTACGAACTGAGCATGCTGCCGGCGCCGTTCGATGGCCTCAGCGTCGGCGCGAACATGACCTTCGTGGATTCCGAGGCCGAAGGCCTGCCGGGCCGCGATGACAAGGTGCCGCTGCTCAACCAGTCCGACCGCGTGGCCTCGGCGCAGATTTCGTACGAGAAGTACGGCTTCGCCGCCCGCATCGCCTACACCTATCGTTCGCCGCAGTTGAACGAGGTCAACGAGGAAGTGGCCTCGGGCGATGTCTACCTGGACAAGCTGGACTCCTGGGATGCGCGCGTGAGCTACGACTTCAGCCCGGGCTTCACCGTGTTCCTGGAAGGCAGCAACCTCAATGACGCCGCCATGCGCACCTACGTGGGTTACCGCAATCGCCTCGGCGAGAAGGAAATCTACGGCTGGACCGCGCGCATGGGTTTGAGTTTCAAGTTCTGATACCCCCCCACGTTCTGTTGCTCCAAGGCAAATGCTCTCTGCGTTGAGTGCGTAGTAACTTGCGGCGGTCCCTGCGGGCCGCCGCTCTTTTTTGGAGGAAGGCAATGAATCAATCCGACACCTTGTCGCGCGGCCCGCGCCATCATGGATATGTCGCCGCCGCTCTGGCTCTGCTGCTGACGGCCTGCACGCACAGTGGCTCGCCGGCACCGGCAGACGCCGCGTCCGCCGCCGATGCCGCTGCCAGCGCATCAACGGTTGCGGCCGACGCACCGCTCAAGCTCGAACGCGTGGTGATGCTGATGCGCCACGGCGTGCGCCCGCCGACCAAGGCCAAGGTGACGCCCGAAGGCATGGCCGATCAGCCGTGGCCGACATGGTCGGTGGATTTCGGCGAGCTGACCCAGCACGGCTACGACGCGGTCAAGTTGGTGGGGCAGTGGGACCATGCCAACTGGGTCAAGCGCGGCCTGCTGCCGGCGCAGGGTTGTCCGACTGCGGGCGAGATTGAGGTCGCAGCAAGTTCCAAGTCGCGCACCCAGGCCACCGCGCGCGCGCTGGTCGAAGGCATGTGGGCCGACTGCAAGGTGGCGGTGACCTATCCGGCCACGCCGGACGCCGACGTGGAATTCCACCCCATCGATGCCGGCGCCATGCCGATGGATGCTGACGAGGCCTATCGCGCCGTGCAGGCGCTGGCGCCGCCAGGCGGCATGGAGCAGGAAGTAAAGAACCGAGCCGCCCTGTTCGCCCTGCTCAACAAGGCGCTGGGCTGCTGCGCGCCGAAGTTCTGCGAGAGCCAGGGCAAGCCCAAGGGCTGCGACATGTCGCAGATGGCGCCGGGCATCGTCCGCAATGAAGACGATCGACCCGACGTGGGCGATCCCTTTGGCCTGGCCTCCACCGTCAGCCAGACCTTCCTGCTCGAATACCTGGAAGGCATGCCGATGAAAGACGTGGCTTGGGGCCGCCTCAGCCGCGAAGAGATCGAGACCCTGCTGGAGTTCCACTCCATCAAGTTCTACTACGAAGGCCGCGCCCCCTACGTAGCCGCGCGCGCCGCCTCACCGCTGGCCTCGCGCATGCTCGGCGCGATGGAGAAGGGCCCCAAGCTGACCGTGCTGGTGGGGCATGACACCAACATCGCGGATCTGGGGGGCTTCCTGGATCTGCACTGGACCGTGCCGGGATATCCGCGCGACGACCCGCCGCCGGGTGGCGCGATTGGTTTCGAAGTGTTGGCCGATGCGGAGGGCAAGCGATTCGTGCGTGCGTTCTACCGCTCGCAGAACATGCCGCAGGTGCGCGAGCTGCAGGTGCTGAGTGATGCCAACCCGGCTTCGTATACCTACCTGGAGATTCCGGGATGTGCGGAGAAGTGCACGTTGGAGGAGTTCGGCACGTTGGTGCGGGGGAAGTTGGTGGCGCCGATCAAGCCGATTGCGGAGTGAGGAGTCGGCGAGCGTGATACCCAGAAGCCCGGCGAAAGCCGGGCTTCTTGCTGTGTTGCTTCGTAAAGCTATCAACTACATTGGGCTGACAACGTCCGTGCCCTTTGATCTGAGCCCTGATTAATACTGTTATCAGTCCTCTCGTCGAAACCTCTGATGAAGCCACAGGAACGCCAAGGCACAGATCACGGGTGCGAAGACAACAAGAGTGGTCGTCACCCGATAGTCTTCATTCTTCAAGAAAACCAACAAGGGAAGGGCCGTGCTTAGAACTGATGCAATCAAGGGCAGCCTTGAACTTTTGAACGAAGCACTACGCACCAGAGTTCTAAAATAGACAATCCATTGAAATGCCACTCCGAGTGAGGTTAGCAGCAAAGCTGCCATCGAGGGGAGGAGGTCTTCAGGGCTAAGGAACGCGCCTTTGTCCAGGGACTTTACGAATTCTCGAACAAAGATGAATCCAACGAACAAGGTCCACATCGTTGCGGGAATCAGTAAAAGACCCGCAAGGTGAAGCATGACTTTATTCTTCATGGGTATGATGCCTCAGTTAGGTCGGCATGCCAGCCGCCACGATGTCTGTTTCTTCTGCTGCCAAGCGCTTCGTTCAAGACCACGAACGTGGTCTTCTGACCCACGGACCCGATCGTATTGCTCGTCTTCTACCCAGCCTCATCGGCGTCGTTACATGCCGGTCTCGCCAATACAGTTGTGAGTGGATGCAAATATAGTGAAGCAACTTGTAGCAGGATCCCTAGGTCGGGTCGTACGCCGTCCGCAAAGAACCGCATGAAAGCTATCTCGCAGATAGCCAGATCCCTCACCTGTCCTACTTACTGACAAGCTGATCCCGTGGCATGTCAATCAAATGCTTGCGGAAGTTCAGCACGGTGCCGGACGTTGCATTGGTCACCACAAAGGCGATCGGTATCGCCGGCTCGGCGTCCAGCACCACCTTGGCTTCAAATCCGCGATCACGCAGGAACTGCGCCGCATCCTTGGCACTGGCCACCGGATCATCCGACACCAGCCCGATGCTGGCCGAGGCGTGGCCCAGCTTCTGAAGCACCTCAGGCGGGGAGTAGTTGATGATGGTGCCGTCCCACATGATCGAGCGCAGGATGCCGGTGCTGTTGGCTTCAAAACGTTCCTTGACTCCATGGCGGGCCAACAGCGCCACCATCGCCTCTTTGGCTTCGGGCGAAGGGGTCGTGAATATGCGGGATCCCCGATCGGGGAAGGGGAGCGGGTTTCGCCCCGAGGCAAGCAGGTAGGTCCACGTTGCAAGACAGGCAACGACCACGCACACGAGCACGACCAACCATTTGGGCACGTACATGCTTCTCTCCCTTGGAGTGCGAGATACCGATTGTTGAAGTATTCCGCTCGAATCGGATGGGCCAAAGTCGCGTTAGATGCAACGCCTCGTGGGGACATAGATGTAGCCGTCCACTGGACTCCCAAAAACAGTTTGATCTTGTCCTGACTGGAATAGCGCGCCAACGTACATGCACACAATGGAGTCAAGAACGTCCTCATTGTGCTTCAGCTGGTCACCTCGCAACGCACTGATTCGCTCTGTATCTAGATAGCGGCAAAGCGCGTCAGGCACGCGTAAGCGCAAGATGACCGAATTTTCGAGTGAACGGACTAGATTACAAAGTGCGATCTGGCCAGATCGCTTCTGAAGCACAGTCCCCTTCTTGTACGCCAACCTTTCCGGCAGCCCGAATATCTCGATTAACGCGGGATGCGGGTAGCACTCAAGCTGCCATTTCTGATCCGACGATGCAAGGTGTCGAAATCCAGCCTCTGCCAGATGCAATGACAGCTGTGTTCCAGCTGCATCCGGAAATCGACCTAGATTTGACGTGTGACACGAAGCCTTTCTTGCACCGTAGGTCACACCAATCTTCCTTTCACATTCCCGTTGGCCTGCTTCATTTCTGATGATTAGCGGTCCATCAATGGCGACGCCGTGCAGGTCCGCGATGCCATCGAGCGCCTCGATAACGGTTCGAGTCCCATAGAGACCTTCGACCACCGACGTGAGCTCGACAATGCCTGGCCGAAATCTTCCGACAGCAACAGCCGTTGGATTTCGCGTGCCCATCCAAGCAAGATCTACACCAGCAATGATGTGCATCAATGGCCTCGTTCTGGCCTCGCCGCGAATCGGCGTGGCCCGTTCTGAATATTAGGCCGCAATGCCCGCTGCCGCATCGAAAAGGTGAAGGTAGCCAGACTTGCTCTCTTGCCATCACTGTCCGCCACGCCTCTGCTCGTTCTCCACAGCCTTGCTCACGATGTGGCTGTACAGCTGCACGATGCGCACGCCGATCTCGTGATACTCGGGATTGCGGACGACGTAATGCTGGCTGTCCTGCGCATCCGTCATCGAGGCTTTCAGGAAGGCGATGTCGTCATCCGTCAGTGGCTCACCCTGGTCGACACGATCCTTGATCGCAAGCAAGCGCGGAAGCCGGAAGCGGAGCAACCGGTCCATCAAGGTCTGCAGGACAGCGTCGTCGTGTTCGTCGGACATCTGGCCGCTCCGTCACACGCCTTTGAGCAACGGGTCACCTTACGAGCGGCAGGCACACTTTGATATTGCCCCTTGGTCCACTGCTTCGGGACCAGATCGAGTTGTCGCCTGATTACCTGAACGCCGGAACCCTGAGTCTGATGCTGCGACTGGAGCCGTTCGAGCAGCGTGATTGTCATGGTAGTGCCCAACGCCTGAGGCGACACGAGCCGCATGGCGGTGTCGACAGCGTCAGTCCGCTCACCTACTCCTTGAACGAGTCGCGCCAGCGCGGGAATACGTAGCGATAGGCCACAGACCACTTCTTTCCGTCGATTTCCACCGCACCTTTTTCCTTTTGGGTTGCGAGTAAGGCAACCAAGGCGCCTTCTTCTGTGCCGGGCAGGTATATCGAATAGTCGTCGCGACGCTTTCGGGTAGTCGGATCACTTAAGCCAGGCCAGCGAGTCGGCCACTGGATGGACGCATCGGGTGCGTGGCTGTAATCCCAGATCATCACTTCGATCTGCTCGGGAATCCACTGGGTGGCAGCCGCCACATGAAATTCGGATAGATACTGATGCAAGCCCTTGATGTTGTCGGGGAGTGCGTCGGCTCCCTCTCCACCACCGGGCAGGTCTTCTTCGGACCGGGCTGGGGTTCCAAGGCCGTAGACGGACGTAACCAAGGTGTGCCCGTCAACTTCCACAAAGAATTTCGATTGAGGCTGATCGGTCCAACCCGGTCGCACATTGATTTCCTTCGGAACCGGCTCTGCGACGTAGCTGAGGAGTTTTGCCTTGACGCTGGCCAGCTCCGTCGGGGTCAAGCGAGCCGACATGTGCGTGAACTTGTCCTTGGAAGTTTGCTCAAGGTAGATCACGAGGCCATCGTCGTAGAGCGCAAACCAGGGTGTGTCAGAACCGATCACCATCAACCACGGATCGGTGGTGAGCAGCACCGCGATGGGACGTGGCCCAGCAGGCGCCGATGTCGCTTCGCTGGCCGAACTGCCGAACGACGTAATCAGAATGACGAACGCGAAGACGATGCGGAGCATATGGGTCAGGCGCTTGAGGTTCGCCGGATCATCGCATGGCAGGTGGGTTTACTAGCTTCGGGGCTGAAGCCCCTCCTACAACGGCACGCCATCGATTGCACGGGTCGAATGGCGACCCTGTAGGAGGGGCTTCAGCCCCGAAGCTAGCGAATACGGAACCACCGGATACCACGAACCAGTCGCTCCCATCGCCTCGCGCCAACCTCAGAGCTTCACCGCCTTCCCCACCACCACCGACTCCGCCGCCGCTTCAGCCAGCGCCAGCGCCGCCACACCATCGGCATACCCCACCGACGGCTTGCCGCCTTCCAGAATGTCGACGAAATGATCCATCTCGCGCCGATACGCTTCGGCGTAGCGATCCAGGAAGAAATTCTGGAACTTGTCCGCCGCCGCGCCGTTCTCGCCCCACACCTGCACCGTGGACTCGGTGACGTTGTCGGCACGCACCATGCCGGCCGAGGCATAGGCCTCGATGCGCTGGTCGTAGCCGAAGCCGGAGCGGCGGCTGTTGGCGATCACACACAGGCGGCCTGATGCCGTGCGCAGCAGCGTGCGCGCGGTGTCGACGTCGCCGAGCTTGCCGATTTCCGGATCCACCAGGCAGCTGCCGGCGGCGAAGACTTCCACCACTTCCTCACCCAGCAGCCAACGTGCCATGTCGAAGTCGTGGATGGCCATGTCCTTGAACAGGCCGCCGGAGACGGCGACATAGGACGGTGGCGGCGGGCTGGGATCGTTGGACGTGATTTGCAGGCTTTCCAGCGTGCCGACCACGCCGCTGTCCAGCCGCTGCTTGAGCGCCTGGAAGTTGGGATCGAAGCGACGGTTGAAGGCGAGCAGCAGGCGGGCATCCGACAATTGGCCGGCTGCCGACTTCGCACGCGCCAGATCCTGATCAATCGGCTTCTCGCAGAAAATCGCCTTGCCCGCCGCCGCGGCGCGCAGGCTGTAGTCCAGGTGGGTGTCGGTGGAGCTGGCGATGATCACGCCATCGATGCTGTCATCGGACAGCGCCTGGTCCAGGCTGATCACGCTGCTGTTCCATTCCTGCGCCAGCGACTGCGCCGAGGCTTCCATGGGGTCGACGATGCCGGCCAGGTGCAGGCCCGGGTGCAGGGCCGCGTTGCGGGCGTGGATGCGGCCGATGCGGCCGGCGCCAATCAAGGCAATCTTGTGCATGGAGTTCTCTCAGAGACGGACGGGCGCGCCGGTGCGCACCGATTCCTGGCAGGCTTCGGCAAGCACCAGCGCCGCCACGCCGTCGGCATAGCCGGCCTGCGCGGTGGCCCGGCCATGCAGCACCTGGGCGAAGTGATCGAGCTGGCCGGCGTAAGCGGCGCGATAACGCTCGGCGAAATTGGGATGGATCGGCGCAGCGTCCACGCCTTGCTCGTTCAAGGTCACCACGGTGTTGGCGTGCACGTTGGCGGCGGTGAGCATGCCCTTGGAGCCGTAGGCTTCGATGCGCTGGTCGTAGCCGTAGCCACTGCGGCGGGTATTGGAGATAACGCAGAGCTTGCCGGTCGGCGTCTTCAACAACGTGCGCGCGGTATCGACGTCGCCGAGCCGGCCGATTTCCGGGTCCACCAGGCAGCTGGCGCTGGAAAAGACTTCGCTGGGCTCCTCGCCGAGCAGCCAGCGCGCCAGATCCAGATCGTGGATGGTGAAATCCTTGAACAGCCCGCCGCTGGTGGGAATGAAGCCCGGGGGCGGCGCGGCGGGATCATGGTTGACCAGCTGCAGCGATTCCAGGTTGCCGGCCTCGCCCGCTTCCAGCCGGCGCTTGAGCGCCTGGAAATGCGGATCGAAGCGGCGGTTGAAACCGAGGAGGAAGCGCGCGCCGGCAAATTCCGGCTCGGCCTTGCGCACCTTGTCCAGGTCCAGATCAATCGGCTTTTCGCAGAACACCGCCTTGCCCGCGCGCACCGCAGCCAGCGCGTGGCCCAGATGCTGGTCGGTGGAGCTGCAGATCAGCACGCCACCAATGCCGGGGTCGGCCAGGGCGCTGTCCAGTTCCGCCACCTGCGCACCCCAGCGCGAGGCCATGGCGGCCGCCGCGTCCGGGCGCGGGTCCACCACGTACTTCAGCCGCAGGCCGGGGTGGTTGGCGGCATTGGGTCCATGGACCTGGCCCATCCGACCGGCACCGATCAGGGCTACATCGATTCGCTCCACAATAGGCTCCGCGCCAGGGATAGGTGACAAATAGAATATTTGTTCCTTTTCCAATTGCAATAGAATTCTTCCGCACTACACTGGAATCCCCACCGGGCCCTTCGGACCCGCACCCACAAGGAGTGGCCGCATGGCCCCATCGAGCACCCCGGCCACCGCAGAGGAACTGCGCGCGGCGATCCTTGAACAGTACGAATCCTTGAGCAAACGGCTCAAGCAGATTGCCCGCTATGTACTGGACGAGCCGAGCGCGGTGGCGCTGGAAACGGTGGCGGTGCTGGCCGACCGCACCGGCGTGCAGCCTTCGGCGATCGTGCGCTTTGCCAAGCATTTCGGCTTTGACGGCGCCAGCCAGATGCAGCGGTTGTTTGTCGACGGCCTGCTCGGCAGCGCGCCGCAGGGTTATGGCGAACGCGTGCGCGAGTTCACCCAGGCGGTGGACAGCAAGGCGGTCGGCGACCCCGGCCAGGTGCTGGCCGAATTCGTCGAAGGCAACGTGCTGGCGCTGGAAAACCTGGGGAAAATCGTCGGCCGCGACGAGCTGGCGCGTGCGGTCAAGCTGATCACCCAGGCCGATACCGTGTATGTGGCCGGCTTCCGGCGCAGCTTTCCGGTGGCGGCGTATCTGGCCTATTCGTTGCACCAGGCCGACAAGAAAACCGTGTTCATCGACAGCGTCGGCGGCATGGCCTTGCAGCAGGTGCACTCGATCGGCCCACGCGATCTGCTGGTTGCGGTCAGCTACCACCCGTATGCGGAAGAAACCGTGCATCTGGTCGATGTGGCAGTAGCACAGGGCTGCAAGGTGCTGTCGATCAGCGACAGCCTGGTCAGCCCGGTATCCAAGCCGGCCACCCAGGTGCTGCAGGTGCGCGAGGCGGAAATCCGCAAATTCCGCTCGCTGTCGGCCTCGATGTGCCTGGCGCAGGCGCTGGTCATTTCCTACGCATTCGCCGCCACCGGCGGCGGCAAGCCGGCCAAGCCGGCCAAGCCGGGCAAGGCGCCTGCGACCCGGCGCACGAAAAAATGAAATAAATATTGCCTTCATTCCAAAATTGGAATATATGTTACAAACAGCGAGGGCGATGGGCGTCCGACACGGCTGAGGAAACGGCCTTCATGGCGGAGCAGCAACTGGATCTGATCACGATTGGCCGCTCCTGCATCGACCTCTACGGCGAGCAGATAGGCGGACGTCTGGAAGACATGGGTTCGTTTGCCAAGTACATCGGCGGCAGCCCCACCAATACCGCGGTGGGCGCGGCCCGGCTGGGCCTGCGCAGCGGCGTGCTGACCCGGGTGGGTGCGGATCACTTCGGCCGTTTCATCCGCGAGCAGCTGGCGCGCGAGCAGGTCGACACCCGCGGCGTGCTGGACGATCCCGAACGCCTGACCGCGCTGGTGTTCCTGGGCATCCGCGACCCGGACACCTTCCCGCTGATTTTCTATCGCGAGAACTGCGCCGACATGGCGCTGCAGGCCAGCGATGTCGACGCCGGGTTTGTCGGCGCGGCCGGCGCGGTGCTGATCAACGGCACCCATCTCTCGCGTGACAACGTCTTCGAAGCCTCGGTGCGCGCCTGCGAAATCGCCCGCGCCCACGGCGGCAAGGTCGTCTTCGACATCGACTACCGGCCAGTGCTGTGGGGCCTGACCGCCAAGGACATGGGCGAGAACCGCTTCGTGGCCAGCGACGCGGTCACCGCGCGCCTGCAACGCGTGCTGCCACTGTGCGATCTGATTGTGGGCACCGAGGAAGAAGTGCATATCCTCGGCGGCAGCACCGACACCATCACCGCCTTGCGCGCCATCCGCGCGCAGTCCGATGCGCTGCTGGTGTGCAAGCGCGGTCCGCTGGGATGCGTGGCGTTTCCGGATGCCATTCCGGATCGCCTGGATCAGGGCGTGGTCGGGCAGGGCTTCTCGGTCGACGTATTCAACGTGCTGGGCGCGGGCGACGCCTTCATGGCCGGTTTCCTGCGCGGCTGGTTGCGCAATGAGCCGCTGGCCACGTCCTGCAGTTACGCCAATGCCTGTGGCGCAATCGTGGTCTCGCGCCATGGCTGCTCGCCGGCCATGCCGACCTGGGAGGAACTGCAGCAATTCCTGGCCAGCAAGAATCCGCCATTCCGCCTGCGCGATGACGCCGCGCTGGAACAGACCCACTGGGCGACCACGCGTACCGGCGACTGGCCGCGCCTGACCGTGCTGGCCATGGATCACCGCAGCCAGTTCGAAGCGCTGTGCGAGAAGACCGGCGCTGATCCCGCGCGCATTCCCGCCTTCAAGGCGCTGGCGTTGAAGGCAGTGGATCGCCTGGCCCAGGGCGACACCGGCTTCGGTGTATTGCTGGATGGCCGCTTCGGCATGCGCGGGCTGGAAGCCGCTGCCGACTATCCGTACTGGATCGGCCGGCCGATTGAACTGCCGGGCTCCTGCCCGCTGGAATTCGAAAGCAGCGCCGACGTCGCCACCGAACTGGCAAGCTGGCCGCGCAACCATGTGGTCAAGTGCCTGGCGTTCTATCATCCAGACGATGCCGCCGACTTGCGCGAACGCCAGGAACGCCAGCTGCTGCGCCTGCAGGACGCCGCGCGCAAGACCGGCCATGAGCTGCTGGCCGAAATCATTGCCTCGCGCAATGGCGAGGTCGACGACATGACCGCCTCGCGCGCCATCCAGCGCCTCTACGATCTGGGCATGAAGCCGGACTGGTGGAAGCTGGAACCCAGCGACAGCGTGCAGGCCTGGCGCAATATCGAAGCCACCATCGAACGCAACGACCCGCATTGCCGCGGTGTGGTGCTGCTGGGCCTGTCGGCGCCGGAAGACGAGCTGATTTCTTCGTTCCAGGCGGCAGCGGCGGTGCCGGTGGTCAAGGGCTTCGCGGTGGGCCGTACCATCTTTGCCGACGCTGCCGAGCGCTGGTTGAGCGGCGCCATTGATGACGACGCCGCGATAGACGATCTCGCGCGACGTTTCCGCGTGCTGGTCGATGCCTGGCACGCCGCCAAGATCACCCACGGAGCCACCGCCTGACATGAGCACCGTCCGTCTCACCGCCGCCCAGGCCACCGTGCGTTGGCTCGCCGCGCAAAAGGTGATCGTGGACGGCGCCACCGTGCCGTACTTCGCCGGCGCCTGGGCGATCTTCGGTCACGGCAACGTGGCCGGCATCGGCGAGGCGCTGCATGGCGCACGCGAGCAGTTGCCCACCTTCCGAGCGCACAACGAGCAGGGCATGGCGCATGCCGCCGTTGCCTACGCCAAGCAGATGCGACGGCAGCGGGCGATGGTCTGCACCACCTCCATCGGCCCGGGCGCGACCAACATGGTCACCGCCGCCGCCGTGGCCCACGTCAATCGCCTGCCGGTGTTGTTCCTGCCGGGCGATGTGTATGCCAACCGCCGGCCGGATCCGGTGCTGCAGCAGATTGAAGCCTTTGCCGATGGCACGGTTTCGGCCAATGATTGCTTCCGCCCGGTGTCGCGTTACTTCGATCGCATCCAGCGCCCGGAGCAGATTCTCGATGCGCTGCCCAAGGCGATGGCGGTGTTGCGCGATCCGGCGCAATGCGGCCCGGCCACGCTGGCGTTCTGCCAGGACGTGCAGGCCGAAGCCCATGACTACCCCGTGGAATTCTTCGAACCGCGCGTGTGGCTGCAACGCCGCAATCCGGCCGACAGCAATGAGCTGGCCGCGCTGGTGGCTGCGATCCGCAGCGCCAAGCGGCCGCTGCTGGTTTCCGGCGGCGGTGTGCTCTACAGCCAGGCCGAGCAGGCGCTGACTGCGTTGGCCGAAGCCACCGGCATGCCGGTGGCCGAGACCCAGGCCGGCAAGGGCGCGCTGGCCTGGAATCATCCGCGCAACCTCGGTTCGATTGGCGTCACCGGTTCGTCGGCCGCCAATGCTGCGGCAAGCGAAGCGGATCTGGTGATTGGCGTCGGCACGCGCCTGCAGGATTTCACCACCGGCTCGCGCAGCCTGTTCCCGGACGCGAAGCTGTTCCAGATCAACGTGCAGCCTTTCGATGCGCACAAGCATTCGGCGCAGGCCGTGGTCGGCGACGCGCGCGAAGTGCTCACCGCCCTGCGCGAGCATCTGCACGACTGGGCCGTGGCCGAGTCGGTGTTGCGCCAGGATCGCGACGCCATCGTGCAGTGGCAACAGCAGGTCGATGCCGCCACTGCCGGCGGCTCGGAACAGGTACTGCCCAGTGACGCGCAGGTCATCGGCGCGGTGCAGGCCAGCGTGGACGACAACGCCGTGGTCGTCTGCGCGGCGGGCGGCCTGCCCGGCGAACTGCACAAGCTGTGGCGCTCCAGCCATCCCGGCGGCTATCACCTGGAGTACGGCTACTCCTGCATGGGCTACGAGATTGCCGGCGGCCTGGGCGTGAAGATGGCCAATCCCGATCGCGAAGTGGTGGTGATGGTCGGCGACGGCAGTTATCTGATGATGAACTCCGAACTGGCCAGTGCGGTCATGCTCGGCCAGAAGCTGATCGTGGTGCTGCTGGACAACCGCGGCTTTGGTTGCATCAACCGCCTGCAACAGGCCACCGGCAGCCCCGGCTTCAACAACCTGCTTGCCGACAGCCGCCACGCGCAGCTGCCGGACATCGACTTCGCCGCACACGCGCGCAGCCTGGGTGCCTACGCCGAGCACGTATCTACTTTGGGTGAACTGCGAGCCTCGCTCGCCCGCGCGTGTGCGGCGAACCACACCAGCGTCATCGTCATCGACACCGACCCGCTCAAGACCACCGAAGCCGGTGGCTGGTGGTGGGACGTGGCGGTGCCGGAAGTATCCGAACGTCCTGAAGTCAACGCCGCGCGCCAGGCCTACGAGGCCGGCGTGCGCATGAAGCGAGATCTGTCATGAGCATCCGATTTGGTGTCAGCCCGATTGCGTGGGCCAACGACGACATGCCCGAACTGGGCGGCGATACCCCGCTGGCCGACATCCTGCGCGACATCCAGGAGCTGGGCTTCGAAGGCGTGGAACTGGGCGGCAAATTCCCGCGCGATGCCGCCACCCTGAAGGCGCTGCTGGCGCAGTACAAACTCGATCTGATCGGCGGCTGGTACAGCGGTTCGTTGCTGGCGCAGGATGGCGAGGCGGAAATCGCCGCGCTGCAACCGCACCTTGCATTGTTGAAGGCGCTGGGCAGCACGGTGTTCGTGTTCGCCGAAACCAGCAACGCCGTGCACGGCGATCGCGGCACCGCGCTGACCGGCACGCCGCGCCTGCCAGCGCTGGAGTGGAAGACCTTCGGCCAGCGCCTGACCCAGGTGGCTGACTACATCCAGGCGCAGGACCTCAAGTTCGCTTACCACCATCATCTGGGCACGGTGGTCGAGCGCGCTGAAGATCTGCAGGAATTCCTGCGCCACACCGGTCCTGCGGTGGGCCTGACCCTGGACACCGGCCATGCCGCACTCGGCGGCATCGATGCGCTGGAAGTGATCCGCCATCACCCCGAACGCGTGGCCCACGTGCATTGCAAGGACGTGCGCTGGGAAACCTTCGCCACCGCGCGCACCGGCGGCGCCAGCTTCCTCGACGGCGTGCTGGCCGGCATGTTCACCGTGCCCGGCGACGGCGGCCTGGATTACGCCGAGATCATGCGCGCGCTGGCACGCATCAACTACTCCGGCTGGATCGTGATCGAAGCCGAACAGGATCCCGGCAAGGCCGATCCGCGCACCTATGCCGATCTGGGCTTGAAGACGCTGCGCGCAGAAGCCGCGCGGGCAGGTCTGCAATGACTTCGCCGCTGCTCGTGCGTCCGCATGCACCGGCTGCCGACGGCACGGTGCTGGAAGTGACCCCCGCCAGCGCCGGCTGGTCGCATGTGGGCTTCGCGGTGGTGCGACTGGCGGCAGGCGAGACCTACAGCGGCGGCGCCGCCGATCGCGAAACCTGCCTGGTGCTGGTGGCCGGCACCGCCGACGTGCAGGCCGGCGATGCGCTGTTCGCCGCCATCGGCGGGCGCGCCACCCCGTTCGAAGATCGCGCACCGGGCGCGGTCTACGTGCCGGCCGGCAGCGATTACACAGTCAAGGCGCTGGATGCGGTGGAACTGGCGGTATGTTCTGCGCCCGCAGCGTCACAAGGCCAGCCGCGCGTCATCGATTCGGCGCACATGTCGCGCGAAGTGCGTGGCAGCGGCACCAACACCCGCCACGTGCGCAACATCCTGCCGGAGACCGAACCGGCGCAGAGCCTGCTGGTGGTGGAAGTGATCACCCCCGGCGGCCACTGGTCCAGCTACCCGCCGCACAAGCACGACACCGCCACCCCGGGCGAAGAGACCCTGCTCGAGGAAACCTACTACCACCGCCTGCAACCGCCGCAGGGCTTCGCCATCCAGCGCGTCTACACCGACGATCGCTCGCTGGACGAAACCATTTCGGTGGAAGACGGCAATGTGGTGATGGTGCCGCGCGGCTACCACCCGGTCGGCGCGCCGCATGGTTACGACCTGTACTACCTCAACGTGATGGCCGGTCCGCACCGCCATTGGGTGTTCCGCAACGATCCTGCGCACGACTGGATCGTGCGCAAGGTCTGATCAACGAAAGGAAAGCTTCCCCGCATGCGCAGCATCGAACATTTCATCGGCGGCCAACGCGTCGCCGGTCGCTCCGGTCGCCACGGCGACGTCTTCGATCCCAACAGCGGCCAGGTGCAGGCGCGCGTCGCGCTGGCCAATGCCGACGAACTGGAAGCGGCCGTGCAGAACGCCGCCGCCGCCCAGGTGGGCTGGGCCCGGACCAATCCGCAGCGCCGCGCGCGGGTGATGTTCGAGTTCAAGCATTTGCTGGAAAAACACATGGACGAGCTGGCGGCGCTGCTGTCCAGCGAACATGGCAAGGTGCTGGCCGATGCGCGTGGTGACATCCAGCGCGGCCTGGAAGTGATCGAGTTCGCCTGCGGCATCCCGCACCTGCTCAAGGGCGAGTACACCCAGGGCGCCGGCCCGGGCATCGATGTCTACTCCGCGCGCCAGCCGCTGGGCGTGGTGGCGGGCATCACCCCGTTCAATTTCCCGGCGATGATTCCGATGTGGATGTTCGGCCCGGCGATTGCCTCTGGCAACGCCTTCATCCTCAAGCCGTCCGAACGCGATCCTTCGGTGCCGGTGCGCCTGGCCGAACTGATGATCGAAGCCGGCCTGCCGGCCGGCGTGCTCAACGTGCTGCACGGTGACAAGGACACGGTGGATGGCCTGATCACCCATCCGGCCATCAAGGCGATCAGCTTTGTCGGCTCGTCCGACATCGCCCAGTCCGTGTATGCGCTGGGCAGCTTCCACGGCAAGCGCGTGCAGGCCATGGGCGGCGCCAAGAACCACGGCATCGTGCTGCCGGATGCGGATCTGGATCAGACCGTGGCCGATCTGCTGGGCGCGGCCTATGGTTCGGCCGGCGAGCGCTGCATGGCGCTGCCGGTGGTGGTGCCGGTCGGCGAGGAAACCGCCGAAGCCCTGCGCGCCAAGCTGGTGGAGAAGATCGCCGAACTGCGCGTGGGCGTGTCCACCGATCCGCAGGCGCACTACGGTCCGCTGATCAATGCCGCGCACAAGGCCAAGGTGGAAGCGTATATCCAGACCGGCGTCGACGAGGGCGCCGAGCTGGTGATCGATGGCCGCGGCTTCAGCTTGCCCGGGCACGAGGGTGGCCACTTCCTCAAGCCGTGCCTGTTCGATCACGTCACCGCCAGCATGACCACCTACAAGGAAGAGATCTTCGGCCCGGTGCTGCAGATCGTGCGTGCGCGCAGCTTCGAGGAAGCCATCGCCTTGCCCAGCCGCCACCAGTACGGCAATGGCGTGGCCATCTTCACCCGCAACGGCGATGCCGCGCGCGAGTTCGCCGAGCAGGTGGAAGTGGGCATGGTCGGCATCAACGTGCCGATTCCGGTGCCGGTGGCCTACCACAGCTTCGGCGGCTGGAAGCGTTCGGGCTTCGGCGATCTGAATCAGTACGGCCTGGACGGCGTGCGCTTCTTCACCCGCACCAAAACCGTCACACAGCGCTGGCCCAAGGGTGGCGTGGTGTCCGATCAGAGCTTCGTGATTCCGACCATGCGTTGACCACCGGAGCCACGGGGCCGCCACACATTCCTGGGAGGAGGGAAGCGTGAGGGGACTACTGAGCTTTTTCGCGACCGGCGCCGATCGTGCGCCGATCACGGATGCAAACCAGATCGACAGCCTGTATCGCCGCCATCGCCTGCGGGTGATGCTGGCCATCACCCTGGGCTACGGCCTGATCTACACCTGTCGCCTCGCGCTGGGCGTGGTCAAGAAGCCGCTGATCGATGCCGGCGTATTCTCGCCCAGCGAGCTGGGCACCATTGGCTCGGCGCTGTTCTACACCTACGCGGTGGGCAAGCTGACCAACGGCTTCCTGGCCGATCACGCCAACATGAAGCGGTTCCTGGCGGTGGCCTTCCTGCTCACCGCGCTGTGCAACCTGGCGATGGGCTTTGCCACCTCGCTGTGGATGGCGGTGCTGATCTGGGGTTTGAACGGTTGGTTCCAGAGCTTCGGCGCGCCCGGTGGCGTGGTGGCGATGACCAGCTGGTTCTCCAATCGCGAACGCGGCCGCGCCTATGGCGTGTGGAGCACCGCGCATTCGATTGGCGAAGGGTTGACCTTCCTGGTGGTGGGCGTGGCGGTGAGCGCGCTGGGCTGGCGCTGGGGTTTCTGGGGGCCGGGCATCATCGGACTGGTCACCGCACTGGGCTGCTACCTGTTGATCCAGGATCGTCCGCGCACGCTGGGCCTGCCCGAGGTCAACGACTGGAAGGGTGATCGCTACGAGCAGAGCAACAAGCCCGGCATGAAGTCGGTGCTGGCGCTGCAGTTGTCGATCCTCAAGATTCCGGCGATCTGGGTGCTGTGCCTGGCCAGCGCCACCACCTACGTCACCCGCTACGCGATCAACTCCTGGGGCATCCTGTACCTGCAGGAGGCACGCGGGTTCTCGTTGCCGGCCGCTGGATCGTTGTTGATGGTCAGCACGCTGGCCGGCATTGCCGGTGCGGTGGCGTTCGGCTTCATCTCCGACAAGTTCTTCCACGCGCGCCGTCCCCCGGTGAACCTGCTGTTTGGTCTGCTGGAGCTGGCCGGCCTGCTGCTGTTCTTCTACGGCCCCAACACCATGCCGGTGCTGGTGGCGTCGATGCTGATGTTCGGCATGGGCCTGACCGGCCTGGTCACCTCGTTGGGGGGACTGTTCGCGGTCGACATCGCACCCAAGCGCGTGGCCGGCGCCACCATGGGCGTGATCGGCATCTTCAGCTACATCGGTGCGGCGCTGCAGGAACACGTGTCCGGTGCATTGATTGAGCGCGGCATGACGATGGTGGGCGATGTGCGCCACTACGACTTCGGCCCGGTGATCTGGTTCTGGATCGGCTCCTCGGTGCTGTCGATGTTGTTGGCCGCCAGCCTGTGGAATACCCGCCTGCGCGATTGACCCTGTAACGAACAAACGCCGACGATGGCGTCGACGCTGGACCGAATGAGGACGAAAACGTGCTGAACCCCTCCGAAGAACTCACCGCCATGATCGCCGCCGCACAAGCGGCCGGCGCCGGCTTGCAGAAGCATTTCGCCAAGCTGTCGGATCTGAGCATCCGCGCCAAGAGTGGACCCGCCGACATGGTCTCCATTGCCGACGAGGAAGCCGAGCGCACCACCCGCGGCATCCTGGCGCAGGCGCGGCCGGAGTACAGCTTCCTGGGCGAGGAGGGCGGCATCGTCGGCGGTGGCGACAGCCGCCACAGCTGGATCGTCGATCCGCTCGACGGCACCACCAACTTCCTGTTCGGCAGCCCGCTGTGGGGCGTCAACGTGGCGCTGGCGCGCGACAACGAAGTGATTGCCGGCGTCACCTACCTGCCGATGCTCGATGAGCTGTACATCGCCGAGCGGGGCAAGGGCTGCTGGCTCAATGGCCAGCGCATCCATGTCTCCGATCGCGGCGATCTGATCACCGCCGTACTGGCCTGCGGCATACCCTTTGCCGGCAAACCGGATCACCCGCTGTTCGCCCGCGAGATGGCCCTGCTCAGCGCGCACGTGGCCGGCATCCGCCGCACCGGCGCCTGCGCGGTGGACATGGCCTGGGTCGCGGCCGGTCGCTGGGATGCGTACTGGGAACGCGCTCTCAACGCCTGGGATATGGCGCCGGGCGTGATCCTGGTGCGTGAAGCCGGCGGCGTGGCCACCTCCGCCGATGGCTCGCCGCTGGATCTGCATGGGCAGAATGTCTGCGTGTCCAACGGCGCCGTGCAGGATGCGCTGATGAAGGTGTTGAACCAGGCCCGGGACGAAGCCGCATGAAGCTGCCCCGGCGCAACTTCATGAAGTTGAGCGGCCTGGGTGGCCTGGGCGCGCTGCTGGCGGCCGCACCGCGCGCCTTCGCCGTCGCCATCGGTTATCCGCGCGCGCTGCAGGGCCCGATGATCGGCGCGCCGGGGCCGAGCCATTTCAGCGTATGGGTGCGCGCCAGCGGGTTGTTCGACGTGACGCTCGAATATTCCACCGACCGCGACTTCACCACCTTCATCACCGGCCCCACCGCGCGCGCACGCGCCGAGGATGAGGGCAGCGTGGTGCTGCGTGCCGAGGGCCTGCAGCCCAACACCACGTATTGGTACCGGCTGCGCTACGACGGCGAGTACGACAAGTTCCAGCCACTGCCGCACAAGACCACGACCGCACCGGCCGGCGCGGCCTCGTTCCGCGTGGCCTTCGGTTCCTGCTGCCGGCTGCAGTTCGATCCGGAGCAGAAAATCTGGAGCGCCGTGCGCGCGCTGGAGCCGGACATGTTCCTGTGGCTGGGCGACAACATCTACGCCGACAGCGACCAGACCGCCGCGCTGGTGGACCTGTATGGTCGCGGGCGTTCGGTCGAACGGCTGGAGCCGCTGCTGCGCTCGACTCCGCAGCTGGCCACCTGGGACGATCACGATTTCGGTTACAACGATTCCGACGGCCGCAGCGCCAGCAAGGGCGAGTCGCTGCGGGTATTCAAGAGCTTCTGGGCCAACCCTTCCTACGGCGAAGCCAACAACCCCGGCGTGTACTTCAAGCAGCACTACGGCGGCGTGGATTTCTTCATCCTCGATGGCCGCTACCACCGCGATCCCACCGACCAGGTCGACGACGCCAACAAGACCATGCTCGGCGCCGCGCAGAAGGCCTGGCTCAAGCGCGAGCTCAAGGCCAGCAAGACGCCCTTCAAAGTGCTGGCCATCGGCGGCGGCTGGTCGGCCGCTGAGAACGAAGACGGCGGCGACTCCTGGGGCGTGTACCTGACCGAGCGCAACGAAATCTTCGACTACATCCGCGACAACCAGATCAGCGGCGTGGTCTGCATCTCCGGCGACTCGCACATGGGCGAGTTGAACTGCGTGCCGCGTTCGCAGAACGGCGGCTACGACATCTACGACTTCTGCTCCTCGCCGCTGGCGCAGATGCCGGCCAACAAGAACATCCGCCAGGTGCCGGAAGTGCGGGTGCGCGATACCTGGACCCGTTCAGTCAACGTCGGCCTGATGCGCTTCGACATGACCGGCGGCAAGCCCACCCTCACCTACACCTTGCACGACATCCTCGGCGAGGCCGTGTGGGATGCGCTGGTGCTGACCCCCGACGACCTGCGCAACGGCGTCAGCACCTGGGAAAAGAAATCCGACCCCAAGGAACTCAAGCGCCTGCAGCGCTTCCGCGAGGGCAAGGGCTACTACGGCTACGACCCGCCAGCAGGCTGGCCGGATCAGCCACACCCGTAACAGGGGGCGGAGCGGCAATGCCTCGGGTGACGTAGACCCGCTCCGGCCCTTGTTCTATCGCTAGCGGTTGAGGAAGGCGACCAGCGCCGGCATGGTCTGCTCAGGGGCTTCTTCCATCAGCCAGTGGCCCGAACCTTTGATGATCACGCCCTGCACGTGGGTGTCGACCAGCTTGCCTTGATCAATCAGGAACTGCCCGCCGGCCTTCTCGCCCGACAGCACCAGCATGGGCATGTGCAGCGGCGTCTGCGCGAAGCCGGCAAAGTCCTTGGCGTCCTGCTCGAAGTTCTTGAAGTACTCAAAGCCCGCACGCATGCCGCCAGGCCGCGCGTACTCGGAGGCATAGAACTGCCGATCGGCTTCCGGGATCGAGTGATTGCGGTCGGCGGCAAAGTCGTTCCAGAAGTGCTCGAAGTAGATCCGCTCGCGGCCGTCGACCAGCTTCAGCGGCGTCTCGCCGTAGAAGTGGAAGTGCCACAGATCGCGCAGCAGCCAGACGTGGGTCCAGTCGCCGACACCCGGCAGGAAGGCATCCATCAGCACGATGCTCTGCACCTCGTCCGGATACTGCGCTGCGTAGGCATAGGCCACCATCAGACCGATGTCGTGGCCGACAATCTTTACCTTGCGATAGCCCAGTGACTGCACCAGCGCATGGATGTCCTGGGCCAGGGTCTTCTTGTCGTAGCCGCTGTCGGGCTTGGAAGACTGGCCCGCGCCGCGCAGATCGGGCGCGATCACCACGTGGCGATCCGCCAATTGCGGCATCAACGGACGCCACATGTGGCTGGTCTCGGCATAGCCATGCAGCAGGATCACCGGCTCCCGTTTGCCTTGACCCGCCTGCAGGTAATGCAGACTCACGCCGTTGACGTTGGCGGTATGTTCCTGGATGCCCGGCTTGCCCGCCGCCTGCGCGGTGGACTGCAGGGCAAAGACGGCCAGCAGGGCCAGGGCCGCATGCTGGAATGATCGCAACACAGGGTTCATGACGCTCTCCTTGGGTGGGTGGTGCGGGAATCAGAGCTGGCTCATGCCGCCGTCGGCGATGATTTCGGTGCCGACGATGAAGGCCGACTCGGCCGAAGACAGGTGCAACACGGTGGCGGCGATTTCTTCCGGCGTGCCGAAGCGGCCCAGCGGAATCTGGTTCTGGATCTGCGCCGCCGTCGCTTCCAGCTCCGCGGCGTCCAGGCCCAGCTTGTCATACAGCGGCGTGGACACCGGGCCCGGGCTGAGCACGTTGACGCGCACCCCGCGCGGCAGCAGTTCGGCCGACAAGGTCTTGGCCAGCGAGATCATCGCCGCCTTGCTGGCGGCGTAGACCGTGGTATTGGGCATGCCGACATGCGCGTTGATGGACCCATTGATGACGATCGACGCACCCGGGTTGAGCAGCGGCAACAACGCCTGCACCTGGAAGTACGGGCCCTTGGTATTGGTGTTGAAGATCAGATCCCACAGCGCCTCATCCACCTCCGGGAATGCGGCGAAGCGGGCCGCACCTGCGTTGAGGAAGACCGCGTCCAGGCGAACCTCATGGGCCGCCAGCGTGGCAGCCAGTGCTTTGGCCCCGGCGATGCTGCCGGCATCGTTCGCCACCGCGATGGCGTGGGCGCCCAGGCTGGCCTTGGCTTGTTCAAGCGCGGCGGTGTCGCGGCCGGTGATCACCACCCGCGCGCCCTCGGCGACGAAGGCCCGGGCCGCAGCCAGGCCGATGCCGCTGCTGCCGCCGGTGACGAGGATGGTCTTGTGGGTGAAGCGGTTCATGGGGAAGTCCTTCGATGGCAGCCGATTGCTGTGAGGCCATACTGGACAGGGTCGAGTGGCTTTCCGTGCCACAATTCCGACGAACTCGTTCGAAGGTATCGAACATGTTGTCAGCCGATGAACTGGCCCTGCTGGAAGCCATCCGCGAGAGCGGCAGCCTGTCGCGTGCCGCCGCGCGGTTGGGCAAGGCGCCTTCCACCGTTTCGCACGCGGCGCGGCAGATGGAGGCCCGCTTTGATGCGTTGCTGTTCGACCGTCGCCGTTACCGCCTGCAGCTCACGCCCGCCGGGCAACTGCTGGCGCAGGAAGCGGCGCGGCTCACCCTGGATGTCGCGCGACTGACGCAACGGGTCAAGCAGGTGGCGGGCGGTTGGGAAGATCGGCTGTGGATCGTCACCGACGAGATCCTGGAATTCGACACCTTGCTGCCGGTCATCCGCGCCTTCGACGCATTGAAGTCCGGCGTGACGCTGCGGATTACCCACGAAGTGCTCAGCGGCACCTGGGACGCCCTGCGCGATGGCCGCGCGGATCTGGTGGTGGGCGCGACCAACGAACCGCCGGTGATTCCCGGCCTGCGCTGGGCCGAGCTGGGGGTGATGGAGTGGGTCTTCGCCGTCTCGCCCCGGCATCCGCTGGCCAAGGCCAAGGAACCGATCGACGCGCTCACCGTGCGCCAGCATCGCGCGGTGGTGGTGGCCGACACGTCGCGTCGCGTCGATGTGCGCGGCTACGGCGTGGTGGGTGGCCAGGCCGCGCTGGCGGTGCCGAGCATGCGCGCCAAGATCCAGGCCCAATGCGAAGGCCTGGGCGTGGGCTGGTTGCCGCGTGATCGCGTCGCCGGCCTGCTCAAGCGTGGCGATCTGGTCGAGAAGCAGATGGTCGATCCGCGCGAACCCAACCTGCTTTATGTCGGTTGGCGTGGGGATCACCAGGGCAGGGCGCTGGAGTGGTGGCTGGCGCAATTGCAGAACAAGCGTCTGGCGGCGCGCCTGGTCAAAGGAATCGCGCTGGCCTAGCGGTGCTGCCCCGCTAACGCTCACTCGCGCAGGCCAAATTCCAGACAGCTGCTGCCGCGCCAGAGGATCTCCATCGGCTCGCCGGCATCGGCGAGGGTCTCGTCCGCGGGCTCCTTGCCGCTGCCCAGGTTGAGCTGCCGATCCGGCTGCTTGATCACCCCCAGCGTCACCACCAGCCGGCTGCCTGCACTCAACTTGCGGCCAAGCACGCGGGAGTCCTTGACCACGAGCCGGTGCGGCGCGTTGGCCGGGAGCAGCTGGCGCTGCCGACGATCGGCGTTGTAGCTGGCGCGCTGCAGCCACCAGCCCAGATCCAGATACTCGCCTTCGGCATTGAGTTCATACACGGCCAGCACCACGTCCACATCGCGTTTGTTGGTGCTGAAGTCCAGCACGCCCTGGAACGGGCCGGCCAGTTCGGCGTCCTGTGTCATCGCATCGCTGACGAACACCAGCCCCGCATGCGGATCCAGCGAACGATTCACCACGTTGGTCGGTGGCGTCCATGCGGCATCACTGCGATCGGTGAAGTCCACGCGCTGCGTGACCACGGCGTCCGGCTGCGCGCGCGGCGCCAGCCGATGGACCCCGTCCGCGCCGCCGGGCAGCAAGCACAGTGTCTGCGTACGCGTGGCCATCGCTTCCAGCGTGGGCGCGTGTCGCCACTGGTCCGCGCCCATCACCTGCCAGTTGATCCGGTCGGCCAGCAGATCGGGTTTCGCTGCGCCTTTCAGCACATGATCGAACCAGGCCAAGCGCAGCGCTTGCAGGTCAATGCGCGCGCTGGGGTCAGGCGCATAGCCCTGAATCGTCGGCGGCACGCCAGTCTGCAGGGTGAAGTGTTCGTAAGGCCCAATCAGCAGGGTGTGATCGGCCTGCGGACGCTGCCGCAGGTGTTCACGGAAATAATGCAGGGCGCCGATCTGTGCGCCATCGAAGTAGCCAGTGGTGGCGAATACCGGAATGTCGAACGCAGCGAAGTCTTCTGCCTGCGGCGTCATCGCCTGCCAGTAACTGTCATAGGCCGGATGCTGCAGCCAACGGGCGAACAGCGGATTGGCGCTGCCATCCAGCATCGGCAGATCGCGGTAGGCGCGGCCGCTGGCATACCACCTCTCATTGAGCGCGGCCCAGCGTGCGCTGTCGCCATAGCGCGCGTCGTCCAGTGTGCGGTTGCTGGCGACGTACAGCGGCCATGGGACCATGAAGTTGAGGAAGACAGCGCCTTCCATCGGCACGTCGATGCCCGGCGCCATGGTCGCCGATGCGGCGATGGCCTTGAGCGCGGCGGGACGATGCTTGCTCGCGGCCCAGGCCGTGTAGCCGCTGTAACTGCCGCCGTACATGCCCACGCGGCCGTCGTTCCAGGAGTGCGCGGCGATCCAGTCGATCACCGCGGCGGCGTCGGCGCCATCGTGTTCCAGTGGCACGATGGCAGCCTGGCTGCGGCCCTTGCCGCGCGTGTAGGCCACCACGCCCGCATAACCGTAGGCGGCGGCCTTCTTCGCATCGGCCCAGGCCCAGTCGTCGTTGGCGTAGATGGTGAAGGTCAGCAGGGCCGGCAGCGGTGCGGCCCGTGCCGGACGCACCACCAGCACCGCGATATCCGCACCATCGGCGGTACGCACCCATGCGTCGCGATCAATCGCGTAACGGCGTGCGTCATCGTCGGCCAGCCCTGCGGCAAACAGGGGTTGGAACTGCTGATAGGCCGCATGCACCTGCCAGGCGCGGATCAGATCGATGGCTTCAGGCAACGGCAACTGCCTGCGGCCCGCCACCTTGGCCAGCGCCGCGTCCAACTCGCCGCGCATGCGCGGCAGGTAACCGCCGAAGGCGAACTCCGCCTGCAGCGCCACCTTGTCATCCAGTGGCGCGAACGCCTGTTCGAACGCCATCCGCCATGCCGGTGCGTACGCCAGCCCGCGTGCGCCCTGCAAGGCCTTGGCCTGCGCATGGATCTCGTACTGCAGGTACAACGGCGGTTGCCCGGGCGGGTCGTTGCGCAGGGCGCGCAGGGCGCGGATGCTCGCCATCGCCTCGTTGTATTGCCCGGCCGCCAGCTGCAGGCGGAACCGCGTGCCCAGGTAGCGCTGCGGGTCCTCATCGCGATAGCTGGCCAGGGTGGCGCGCGCCACTGCGGGCATGGCCTGGTCCAGCATGCTCGCCTGCAGGCCCGGCGGCAGTGGCACCTCCACGGCACGGGCCAGCGGACACAGGGAGAGCGCGAACAACAGCCATGCCAGGAGAACCTTCATGCGTGAGCGCCAAGCCGGGACCGGGGTGCGCGGATGCTAGCATCGGATTGTCGATTTCCAGGACTAGGCCATGCCCCTGCGACCCCTGCGCTACACCATCAACGTCACCCTCGACGGCTGCGTCGATCATCGCTCCTGCGATCCGGATCCGGCCCTGCACCGCCACGCCGAGCACAACCTCAATCGTGCCGACGCATTGCTGTTTGGCCGCACCACCTACGAAATGATGGAAGTGGCCTTCCGGCCGCCCGGGATGCTGGCGGGCATGCCCGAGTGGATGCTGCCATTCGCGCGGACGATCGACGCGGCGAAGAAGTACGTGGTGTCTTCGACACTCGAACGCGTGGACTGGAACGCCGAGCTGCTGCGCGGCGATCTGGCGCAGGCGGTACAGCGCTTGAAGTCGCAGCCGGGCAAGGGCGTGATGGTCGGCGGCGTGCAGCTGCCGCTGGCGCTGGCGGCGCTGGGCCTGATCGATGAGTACGAGTTCGTCGTCCATCCCCGGGTGGCAGGCCATGGGCCGACCCTGCTCGCGGGTTTGCCGCAGAAGATCGACCTGAAGCTGGTGGACAAGGTGGAATTCCCGTCCGGCGCGGTGGCCTCGCGGTACGTGCCGAAAGGATAGGTGGCCCCTACCCACAGGGCTTAAGCTGTACCGGGAATAGAGGCCCACACGCCAGGGAAGGGGATGCATGGACATCATCAAACGACTCGTAATCTGGTTCCTCTCCGGCGCGGCGCTGGTGGCCGGCGGTTATGCGGCGGCCATGGCGCTGGGGCTGGGTGAGGACAAGCGCGGCTTTGTCGAGTTTCCGACCGACCTCGAGATCGACCAACTCAAGGCCTCGCCGGTCAGCGAGCACCTGACGGTTGTCGGCCGCATTACCAGTACGTCGGCACGCCACTACCGGTCGGTGTTCGTGGATCTGGATGTACGTGACAAGGACACGCTGCTGGTCCGCTGCCAGCAAGTCCACTCGGGTTCGGTGTTGCCGAAGGGCAGCCGCAGTTTCCAGGTGACGTGCCCGGATGTGCTGACCAGCAAGGTGCCTGCCGGCGTCACGTTTGCGGCCACGGTCAGCAGCGCTTCGTACGACTGATTGCGCCGGCGACGGCGGGTCGGAGCCGAGGCGGGCTCAGGCGCGCACCACCTCCGGCAACACATGGCTGCCGTCAAGAAGGCTGGCATCTGGCACGTAGGCGCGCACAATCAGCGCGAACTGATCATCCGGCGCCTGCAGCCAGTTGGCCAGGGCGTCCTCGCCGGGCGGCGGCGCATGCGACAGATGCAGGGTCAGTGAACCATCGGCGGCAAACTTCAGCTCGTTGGCCTCCAGCGAGACGGTGCCGATGTTGGTGCGTCCGTTCTCCGGCTTGGACAGCATGTAATAGTCGCGGTCATACATCGTCAGCGACCAGAAGCCGCCGCGCTCACGATCCACCGGCGGCAGCGCGCCCTTGGCAAAGGTCAGCGTGTAGTGATAGCGACCCTGCAACAGGTTGGCTTTTGAATCCGTGCCGCGGATGAAGTACACCGCCTCGTGAAAATCGTTGACGTAGATGTAGATCACGGCCGCCTGCGCGCGCCCGAACCAGTCCGTGCCCCACAGCCCGCCGTTCTCCTGCTTCTGCCAGCCGTTGCCCGCGTCGACGCCGGTCTGGTGGAAGCGCGCTCCCTCGTGCAGTTCCGCATCGGCGCTCAAAGCCGTGCGGTCGAGCAACGCCTTCCATGCGTCGCTGGACTGGCGCAGCGCCAGCAGCGTGCGCGCCTGGTCGGCCATCGCCGCGTCGTCCGCGCTCACCTGCGGGTTGAAGTCCAGCGCCTTCTGCAGATCGTCCCAGAAGGTCACGGCGTTCACCGGCCGGACGCGCAGCATGTCCGGGTCGGCCGCGACCATCTCCGGCGTGACGCCTTTGGGGTACACCTTGTTGCGTGCACTGGCTTCGCAATCGAAGGTCCACCGGTGTGGCTGGTCCTTGCTCAGCGGCACCACGCCGATCTGGTTCAGTACGGCGCGGGCTTGCTGCTTGGATTCGGGGGTGTGGGCGGTGAAGCTGCGTCCAAAGATGCCGGCCACATTCGTGGGGGAGCGGATCACGTCGACATATCCAGTGGGCACTTCGCCATGCCAGTCCGGACCTGCGAGCAGGAACTTGCCGCCCGGCGTCGCCGACGCCGAACCCAGCTGGCGCAGCACGGTCGTGAACACATCGGTGATCTGGATGGTCCAGTAATGGTGGGCGGGAACGGACTCCGGTGTCTGGATCACCAGCGGTTCGTGGGTCAGATCCGCAAAGCACACGCCATAGATGGTGTCGTTGTTGGGGGTGACCACCTTGCGTTGCGCGGGCGACATGTAATCGTCCAGATACCCCATGGTGTTCTTGGGCGCACCCGGGAACAGGCCCATGGTCGCGCCGGGTCCGTCCTTCATCAGTTCCCAGGCACTGGTGCGGCCAAAGCCATCCACGGCCGGATAGCCCCAGTAGTAGACCAGCCGCGCCAGCGATTCCACGTAGCGCTCGTTGGCCAGTTGCGCCGGCGCACCGGCGCCGTTGGGCAACAGCGGATGCGCAGGGTTGAACGCGCGCGCGGCGTAGGGCGTGCTGGGAGTAGGCATCAGCGTGTCTCTGCGGGAAGGCCTCGATTGTGTCCACCCAGCCCCTACCCGCACATCCGAAAAAACCGCCGGCACGCCCAGTAAAAGTACCGACGAAGCCGTGGCAGGCGCGGCCCGCTTGCGCGCGGCCGCGCCCATCTATTCCGCCGATAGTGCATAAGCGGATAAAGAATCTTCATTTCGCTTAATAGGGATGCGATGGCTCACTGAAGGGCCACCACGTCACCCCGGATTCCTGATGCCCTGCGTTGTTCCTTTGACTGCCGCCATCGCGACGGCGTTGTTGTTCGCTCCACACCTGGCCCGCGCAGACGAAGCACCGGCTTCCAACAGCAAGACGCTCTCCACCGTCGTGGTCACCGGCTCCAACATTGGCCGCGCCGATGCCGAAGGCCCCAACCCGGTGCAGGTGATCAGCCGCGAGCAGATCGAAACCTCCGGCAAGGCCACCGTCGCCGACCTGCTGCGTTCCATCTCGGCCAACACCGGCAACGCCGCCAACGAAACCAGCAACAGCGGGTGGGCCTCGGGCTCGGCCGGCATCGGCCTGCGTGGCCTGTCGCAGAAGAACACCCTGGTGCTGCTCAATGGTCGCCGCCTGGCCAACTACGGTTTCCCGGCCGGCGGTCTGTCCGATACGTTCGTCAACCTCAATGCGCTGCCATTGGTGGCGGTGGAGCGGATCGAAGTGCTGAAGGACGGCGCCTCGGCGGTGTACGGCTCCGACGCCGTGGCCGGCGTGGTCAACATCATCACCCGGCAGAATTTCGAAGGCCTGGAAATCGGCGGCCGCATCGGCATCTCCGACGAAGGCGGGCTGGATGAGCGCCAGGCCAAGATCGTCGGCGGCTTCGGCGATTTCGACAGCGACGGCTACAACGTCCTCTACAGCGTCGACTACTACGACCGTGATCGCCTCGACCAGAGCGAGCGCGATCTGACCAGGTCCGGCATCTACACCGGCCCCGGTGGCCGCTGGAACGGCTGGTCGGCCAAGGGCGCGCGCTTCCTGGTCGACGGCGTGTCGGTGCCGCTGCTCGATGCCAATGGCAATTGCCCCACCGGCACCGTGCTGACCGCCAGCGCGCCCATCGACGGCCTGGCCGGCGACACCTGCGCGTTCAACCAGGCCGACTACACCACCCTGATTCCGGCCACCGAGCGCCTGCAGGGCTACCTCAACGGCACCCTGCGCATCAACGAAAACGTCGAGGCCTTCGGCGAAGCCTTGTACAGCTACATCCGCGGCACCTCGTGGTTCGGTTCCAGCCCGTACTTCACCCTGGAGAGCGGCCGCTTTGCGCTCAACGCCGAGACCGGACTGGCCGAGCCGGTGCCGGCGCTCCTGCCCGCCAACAATCCCTACAACCCCTATGGCGTGGCCACGCCGATCGAGTACACGTTCTTCAACCTCGGCGCCTCGATCAAGACCAACCGCTCCGACGCCTATCGCGTGCTCGGTGGCCTGCGCGGCCGCTGGGGCGAGTGGGACTGGGAAACCACCGCCTTCGCCGCACGCAGCAAGGAAACCGAGAACGTCGCCGGCGGTTTCGCCAATCGCTGGGGCCTGTACGACGCGCTCAACAACGGCACCTACAACCTGCACAACCCCGCCGCCACGCCGCAGTCGGTGATCGATTCCATCGCCCTGAGCACCGATCGCACCGCCGACTCCAAGCTCACCGGTGCCGACGCCAAGATCATCGGCCAGCTGTTCGAACTGCCGGCCGGTCGCGTGGGCTTCGCTGCCGGCGTGGAATGGCGGCGCGAAGAACTGGTCTCGCGCAATCCCTGGCAGATCGATGCCGGCCTGCAGATCCGTCCGGCGATTGCCGCGGTGGATGGCAGCCGCGACGTCGCTGCGGTGTATGCCGAGTTCAACCTGCCGGTGACGTCCACCTTCGAAGTGCAGGTGGCCGGACGCGGTGATCACTACAGCGACTTCGGCAATGCGTTCTCGCCCAAGCTCAGCCTGCGCTGGCAGCCGTTCGACGCGCTGCTGCTGCGCGCGGCCGCCTCGCGCGGCTTCCGCGCGCCGTCGCTGTCGGAGAATGCCGACAGCACCAGCATCTCCTACGGCTCGGTGGTGGATCCGCACGATCCCGACGTGCCGGGCTCGCGGCAGAACCCGACCTTCTTCACCGTCGGCAACACCAACCTGGAACCCGAGCGCACGCACAGCTACAACGCCGGCTTCGTGCTCTCGCCCTGGGCCGACACCAGCCTGAGCGTGGACTGGTACCGGATTGAACTGGACAACCTGATCGGCACCGGCAACAGCGCCACCATCGTGCAGCAGAACAATCCGGCCGATGTCATCCGCGACTCGCGCGGCAAGCTGCTGGCGGTCTACAACCGTTACCAGAACCTCACCGAGTTGAAGACGTCCGGCATCGACGTGGAACTGCGCCAGCGCTGGCGCACCGACTCCGCCGGTGACTTCGGCCTCTCCAGCGTCTACACGCACGTGCTGGAATACCGCCGGCAGAACACCGTGGGCGGGCCGCTGGTCGACTACGCCGGCAGCAACATCAGCTTCACCCTGCCGCGCAACAAGGCCGCCACCACCGCAGACTGGATCCTCGGCGACTTCACCACTGCGCTCACCTGGTACCACACCGGCGGCTATGCGCAGACGCGCAGCACCGCGCAGACCCGCGTGGATAACTACGACCAGCTCGATCTGTATTTCGCCTGGAGCGGCATCGACAAGCTGACCCTGTTCGCCAAGGTGCAGAACCTGACCAACGAAGAGCCGCCCTACGACGCCTCGTTCCCGGGCATCCGCGCGCCGTATGACTTCTCGCAGTACGACCTGCGCGGACGCTACTTCTCGGTCGGCTTCGACTACACGTTCTGACGCCTGCTTCGACGCGATCGCCTTTCCCGTGTTTTTCCGCACCCGGTCGCCAGGCCGGGTGCGGCTTGATGGAGTTGCTGATGCCCCGTACCTTGCCTTCCCTGTTGCTGGCCCTGCTGGCCTGGACGTTCGTCGCCACACCCGCCGATGCATTGGCGCAGACCGCGTACTTCTTCCCCAACACGCAGGTCGATGCCGACCCGGCCGTGCCCACGCCCGAGCAGTTCCTTGGCTATCCGATTGGCAGCCGCTACACCCGCCACGATGAGCTGGTCGCCTACTTCAAGGAACTGGCGCGCACCTCCGGTCGCGTCAAGCTCGAACAAATCGGCAAGACCTATGAAGGTCGCCCGCTGCTGCTGGTGACCATCACCGACCCGGCAACCAGGGCCGGCTGGAAGCGCTGCGCCAGGCCCATGCCACGCTGGCCAATCCCGCCAGCCCGGACAGCGCCGCCAGTGGCGCACCGGTGGTGGTGTGGCTGGCCTACAGCGTGCACGGCGCCGAGACATCGAGTGCCGAAGCCGCGCTGCTCACCGCCTGGTACCTGGCCGCCGATCGCAGCGAACAGACTCGCCGCTGGTTGCGCGAGTCGGTGGTGGTGATTGATCCGGCGCAGAACCCCGACGGCCGCGATCGCACCGCCAACTGGCACAACGCCTGGGCCTCCTCGCCGGCGTCGGCCGACCCGGCCGACCGCGAGCATGTCGAGCCGTTCCCCGGTGGTCGCTTCAACCATTACCTGACCGATCTCAATCGCGACTGGCTGGCGCTGTCGCAGGCCGACAGCCTGCCCAAGGTGGAGCAGTTCCATCGCTGGTATCCCAACGTGCAGATCGACTTCCACGAAATGGGCAAGGACAGCACCTACTACTTCGAACCCTCGCCCAAGAGCATGGAAAGCCCGCTGCTGCCCAAGAGCTCCTACGAGGCCAACAAGGTGCTGGCGCGCTACCACGCGCAGGCGCTGGATGGACTGGGCTCGCTCTACTACACCGGCGAAAACTTCGACAACTTCTCGCCCATCTACGGTTCCACCTACCCGGATTTCCACGGCGCCATCGGCGTGACCGTGGAGCAGGCCAGCTCACGCGGCCGCGTGCAGGAATCGGTCAATGGCCTGCTGACGTTCCCCTTCACCATCCGCAACCAGTTGAGCGTGGGCCTGGCCACGGTGCGTGGCGCGGTGGAAGAAAAGTCGTATCTGTTCAACCTGCAGAAGCAGTTCTTCCGCGGCGCGTTGGAACAGGCCAACAAGTATCCGGTGCGCGACTGGGTCTTCGGTGATGCGGCCGACCCCACGCTCAGCCGCCGCCTGCTCGCGCTGCTGCTGCGCCACCACATCCAGGTCAACGAACTGACGCAAGCCGTGGAGGTGGATGGCAAGCGCTTCCAGCCCGGTTCGGCCTGGGTGGTGCCGGCGCGTCAGCCGCAGTTCCGACTGGCGCACGCGATCTTCGAGTTCACTCCGCCGGTGAAGGGCGACGTGTTCTACAGCGGCACCTCCTACGCCATCGCGCCGGCTTACGGCGTGGCGTACGCGGGGAGTCGCCGTGCCATCGCCGCGGGTGCGCAGGTCACGCAGGCGCCGGCCGCCAGCGGCGGGATTGAAGGCGGTTCTGCGGCCTACGCCTACACCATCGATCTGCGCGACTTCGGCGCCTACCGCCTGGTCGGCGCCTTGCTGCAGGAAGACATCCGCCTGCGCGCGGCGTTTGCGCCGTTCGTGGCCGGCACCGAAGCAGGCGATACCGATCATCCGCATGGCACGGTGGTGATTCCTGCTGCGGGACAGACGCTGAAGGGCGATGCGCTCTACGCACGATTGCAGGCACTCGCCTCGGAAACTGGCGTGCGCGTGCGTCCGCTCGGCTCGGGCTTGAACCGCTCCGGCATCGATCTGGGCAGCGACAGCGTCAAGGCGATCCGCAAGCCGCAGGTGGCGCTGGTGCTGGGGCAGGGCGCATCGGCGCCGGAAATCGGCTCGGCCTGGTATGCCTTCGATACCGCGCTCGGCCTGCCGTCGAGCAAGCTGGAACCGGCGCAGCTGGGCAGCGCGCCGCTGGAGCGTTACACCAGCATCGTGCTGGCCGGCGGCAACTACGCCGACGTGCCCGAAGCCGCGGTGACCGCACTCAAGCGCTGGATTTCGCAAGGCGGCTCGCTGGTGACTTACGGCAGCGGCGCGCGCTGGGCCATCGAGAAAGGCCTGGCCAAGGCCAAGCTGCGCGAAGGCGGTGGCGAGGTGGCCAAGGAGCGGCTCGACTTCGGCAGCCAGCGCGATGTGTTCGCCCTGCGCCGGGTCAGCGGCAACATCCTCAGCGCCGACGTCGACCTGACCCATCCGCTGGCCTTCGGCCTGCAGAGCCGCTATCTGCTGGTCAACAAGGAAACCGGCCTGGTGTTCGAGAACGGCGACAACGCCTACCTCAACGTGGTGCGCATCGATGCCGAGCCGCGCGTCAACGGTTACCTCTCCGACGAAAACCGCAAGCGCGCCGCCGGCAGCGCCTTCCTGCAGGTAGCCCCGCTGGAGAAGGGCAACGTGGTGGTGTTCGCCGACGACCCGGCGCACCGCAAGTACTGGCATGGCACCGAGCGGCTGCTGCTCAACGCGGTGCTGTTCTCCGACCACCTCAATCCGATTCGCCAGCGCGGCGAGTAGCGTCAGGCAGCTTGACGAAGTGCAACCAGCCCCGGCATTGCAGGGGCATTTTTTGCCTTGCTGGCGGCGCCGCGTTTCCTGCGGTACAACTGGCATCCGCCGCCCGGCCAGGGCGGCGGGGCGCAGGAGCGGAAGGCCACAGGATCACGTGGCCCTTGGGGATCGCGATATTCAACGGTGCAGGGAGCGCTCGGATGAAGAAGTTGAATCTTGGACTTTGGCTTGCAGTGGCGATAACGGCGTTGCTGGCGGGCTGCGTGAAATACGAGCCGGTACGGCCGCCGAACATACGGGTCAATCCGTATCCGAAGACGGAACATCGCGCGGTGCTCCACGTGAATGATCAGCTCGAAGCAGGACTGATTGTCACGGCGGAAGTGATCTATGAGATGGAGAATCGATCGCCCTGCGTCCCCCTCGACCAAGGACGATCGCTGGGCGGAAGCAGGCCCATGTTCGGAAAGACGATAACGGTGCCGATCAATCGCATCGATGACCACACCTACGAGGTGAGGTACTACAACGACTACCTGATGGATGAGGACTACTACGGCCTCGGCAAATGCCACTGGACCGGCCATCCGATACTCAATGTCAATCATGCCGGTGTCGACTACATCGTCACCAACAATGCGAAGAAGACCCGGGGGCAATCCGAGGAGAAGATCTGCGTGCCCGGAACTTCGACCCAAGGTGCATGCGCCGCCCCGGAATATGCGAGAGCGAAGGATGCAGAAGGCGCCTTCCACATCACGCTCACCTCGTACAAGGACTAGCGTTGAGCCCACCGGATCCGCGTAAAGGAGAAACCCCGGCCCTGCCGGGGTTTTTACTGTTCGGATCAGCCGCGCATCGCACTATTTCGCGTAGCTGTTGGTCGTGACCTTGATGCCCGTGGCCGTTGAGACCTTGGCCACATGCGCGCCATTGCCCTTGTTGCCGCCGACCAGGCCGGTCATCGACACCAGCGGGCTGGAGGCGGTCTTGACGCCGTGCAGGCGGGTGTTGTTGTTGCGCGAGACATTGCCACTGAACTGGTACCCCTTGCTCTCCGAGCCGAAGTTGGTGCCCAGCAGGTAGTTGTGGCGAATCGTGTTCTGCGCGATGTAGCCGGTGTTGGCGCCGATGGTCAGGATGCCGTTGCCGCCGTTGTACTCGATGGTGCACTTGGTGATGGTCACCCCGGTCACCCGCTTGTAGACCAGCACGCCATTGCCCGCATTCCTGCGGATCAGGCAGTTCTCGATATGCACGGTGGAGGTGGTGCGGCCATCGTGGGCGTCCGGCTCGATATCGATGCCGCACTCGGGCGCGATGCCCTTGCTGGCGCTGAACTCGCTGTCGTACACCTTGACGTTGGTCGCGCAGCCGATCGTCATGCCCTGGCGGCGGTTGCCGGTGCAGACCACGTTGTCGATCACGATGTCATCGCAGGAAATGGTCGGCTTGCCGGTCACCATGGCCCCGCCAATGGAGATGCCGTCGCCGAAGCACTTGGAGATATGGATGTCGCGCACGGTGACATTGCTGGAGCCGCGGATCATGATGCCGTGGCCCCATTCGCCCTTGCTGCCGATATGGTTGTCGCGGTCGCCGATGATCTGGCCGCCCTTGATCTCCACATTCTTGACCTTGTAGACCATCAGCACATACGCGCGTTCCTGGTTGTTGCGCTTGGCCAGCAGCACCGCGCCGCTGCGCAGTTCCAGGCACATGTTGCTGCGCAGGCGCAGGTTGCGGACCGGATCGATGACGTATTTGCCCGCTGTCAGCACCACGGTGCCGCCGGAGGTCGGTAGCGAATTGATGGCGGCCTGGATGGCGGTGGTGTCATCGTTGGCGCCATTGCCCAGGGCGCCATAGTTGCGAGCATTGCGGACGGTGGTGCCGCGGTAGCGGCGGGGCGGGGAGTAGGCCGCAAAGGCCTTGGGGATGCCCAGGGTGTAGAGCGCTGGTGGTACTGCCAAGAGCAGCGTCTTCCGCATGAAATCGCGGCGAGGCGTCCCTGCCTCGTGTGGGGAGCACACGAGTGCATTGTCTTTCACTGATTCGAGCCCTTAAGTGCGAGTCCTCAAAAAGGAGAACATGAAAAGAAAGTCACGAGATTCGCGACCCGGGCGACTATAGAGGATGAGGAGCACGTGAAAGTTCGCTGCGCGTGAAAGACGCGTGCACGGTCAGGTGTCTGAATCGGGCGCAGATGAGGTTGCTGGAAATGCAAGCGCAGATTCGCCGATGCGCGTCGCTATTCCAGCATTTTCCCGACATCGACGATGTCCACGCCCTGCATCTGTCCCAGCCACTGATCGAACCACGGCTTGTGCGACACCCCGACCACCGACAGCACGCGCGCGCCGGGCCGTTCGCGGAAGGTCTGGTGGATGTTGGCGACCATGCGCAGGTTGCGGATTTCCCAGCCGTTGACCCAGATCTGCGGGTAATGACGATCGGACTTCGCACGCATGGTGGCGCCGGCGTTCACGTCGGCGCGGATCCACAGCTGCTCCGGCTGGTTGATGAAGCGGTACAGCGGCAGCAGATCCGGCGCCGCCGACAGCGATTTCTCCTGTTGCTCGCTCTGGTTGAGTTCGCTGCGCCCGGATTTCCACGCCGCCATCACGGACTGGCCGAAGGCTTCAGTCTCCGCCTCGGGCACCTGGATGTTGTCGCCGGTGTGATCGTCCACCGCATGCACGCGTGGCAGGCCCAGCCGTGCGGCCAGGCGCGCGGCGATCTGGTAGTTCTCGTTGTTGCGCGCGGCGATTTCGCCCAGCATCGCCACCAGCGTTTCGTCGAGGCCGTCGCCGGCATGGCGTTCGGCTTCCGGCAGCTGCAGCCACTGCGTGTACGCGGACGCGCGATCATTGGCGGCCAGGAACAACGCGGCCAGTGCGCGCCGTTGCGCCGGAGTCGGCCGCGCCGGCCATGCGGCCAGGGCTTTCTGCACGCCGGCGATGGCGGCGGGTACGTCCAGGCCGGTGGCGGCCCGGGCCTTGGTGGTGTCGGGACAGTAATCCGCGCCATAGATCGTGGGATGTCGCGCAGCCAGATCGCACTGCTCCCCGCTGATGGCCTCGATGGTGATGATCTCGGGCCGGAACGCGGCCAGGCGATCCAGCATCGGATCCAGTGAGCGCGGATCGAATTCCTTGGGCAACTGGCTCAGGTGGACCGAACCCAACACCAGCACCTGCGTGCGCGGCCCGCTCATGTCCTTGTCCAGCGTGGTCAGATCGAACTTTGTCTGTGCATGCGCGGCGGGGATCGCCAAGAGGCAGGCGGCCACTATCCCGAGGCATCGATTCATGCGGTTCCCCTCCTTCCCGGATTCGAGAACCGCATTATTGGCGAACCCTGCCCTGCGCTGGCGTAGCGAAGGGCAGGGTGCCTTATGGCATGCCGTGGACGCTGGCAGTCAGCTCACCAGTTCCAGCGCACGCCCACTTTTCCATCCCACGCTTCGAAGCTGCGGCTGAAGCCATGCTGGTAGCCGACATTGGCGTACAGCGACGTCGCTGCACCCCATTGCCAGGTCATGCCGGCGTTCAACTGCCACCACGAACCGCTGATGTCGGCTGCAAACGGAATGTAGCCGGCGGCGGAGGAAAACTCGGTGACCGGCCGGCCGCGGAACTCATGCCACAGGTTCACCCGCAACCAACCGGTGAACAGGCGTGGTATGCCCTCGTTGGTCGGCTCGAGCTTGCGCGAATCGGCCCAGCGCAATCCCAGCCGGCCCGCCAGCGATTCCATTTCGCGGAAACGCACATCGGCGTAGGCGTCGGCGTCCTGGTCCTTGTCCGCGTGCTGGTAGATCAGTTGCAGTTGCGGTTCGATGATGCGATCCGGATCTTCGTCGCTGTAGTGCCAGGGGTAGCCGGTTTCCGCCGACATCGCCCAGCCGAAGCCGCGCCGCTCCAGCGTCTGCCCATTGGACGAGCGCGCGGTTCCCTTGGCCCAGGTGCCCTGCCAGACCAGATCCAGGTAGTCACCCTGATCGCCGTAGCGCGTCCAGTACAGACCCACGGAAGGCCCTTCGACTTCGTTGCGACCGGCGTAGCTGCCATCGTAGTGATGCACCGAGGTGCGGATGCGGCCATCGCCCACGTAGAAGCCGGCATGGTCACGCACGTTGTCCTCGTCCGCGTCTTCCTTCGCGTACACGTCCATGCCCACCTGCAGCGCGACGATGCTGTAGTCGTACTTGGGACCTTCGCCATAGATGCCGCGTCGACTGCCGCGCACATCGCCATCCTCGCCTATCACGCGAATCCAGGCGCCGTTGAAACTGTTCCTGCCGCGCAGGTCGGAACGCGCGCGCAGCTGCTCCTGCTCGCCCACGCGCTCGTGCAGGTTGCCCAGCGTCGCCCAGCCGTAGCGCAGGCCCATCGCCGGCAGCGCCGTATACAACGACACCTCGTCGCGGTACTCGGGCGGCTCGGGCGCGGGATCCGGCGGCGGCAGCGGATCCGGCGGGTCCGGCGGCGGGGGATCCGGCGGCGGTGGCGGATCGGGTGGCGGCGGCGGCGGATCCGGTGGTGGGCCCGGCGGATCCGGATTCGGCGGCGGCGGGTCCGGCGGATCCGGCGGCGGATCCGGTGGCGGTGGATCGGGCGGATCCGGTGGCGCAGGACAGGGCGGCGTGGGCGCATTGGGCGCCGAGCAATCAATCGCCGATCGCAGGAACCAGAACTGCTCGGTGCCGGGCGAGGGCCCGCCCTGATGCAGGCGATAGACATACGGCCCGGCGAACACCGGCGCGGCCAGCGCGAACAGATCGGCCTGGGTGGCGCCACCGTTGATCACCTCGACCAACGGAATGCCGTTGGCCAGCGTCACCGCGCCCGGGCCGCCGGCATTGACCACGCGGATCAGGCTGCTGCCGGTGGCGGTTCCGCCATCGATGATCAGTTTGTCGGTAGGCGAATCGTCCGAGGCCAGGTAGGTATTCATCACCAGCAGGCTGCCCGCGGCGCCCACATACGACTGCGTGAACAGGTTCTTGTAGACATCGCCCTGCGGTGCGGTGAACTCGATGGTGCCCGCGTTGGAGACCAGTCCGGACACCGTCGACTCGATTGGCAGCGTCCACAGACTGCTGGCGTCCACCGCGACCTGGGTGACATTCCAGGCGCCGCCGGTCCAGTGCGAGTTGTCGTTCAAACTGATGTTGGCCTGCGCGCCGGTTTCGGCCTCAGCCAATCCTTCCAGCACGCTGTTGTTGGCGGTCAGATCGATCACCGTCGCTTCGCCATAGGCCGGATCGGCCACCGACGCGCCCAGCAGCCCCTGGCTGCCGCGCACGCTGGCCCCGCTCAGCGTGGCGGCCAGCGGCCCCACGCCGATGATCGCGAACTGATCACTGACCAGGCTGCCACCGTCCATGCTGAAGGTGTTCTGCATGCCCTTGGTCTGGTTGACCGAGTACAGGCCGTAGCTGCTGCCGCTGGCGATCACGTTCGAGTTGGTCAAGTGCACCTCGGTGGCGAAACTGGCGGGCTGGTTGGTGGCGTTGTTGACGTAACCGAACATGTACACCGCGGCCACGCCATCGGCCACGTCCACGACCGAATCCTCCGCGTTGATTTGCCCGTTCGCCGATGCGAACAGGCCGTAGCCATATTGGTTGCTCGTGCGTACGGTCACCTGGTTGTGCAGCAGGTTGATCTCGCTCAGGGCCGTGCCGTTCTGGCCGGCATACACGCCATAGCCTTCGCTGCTGTTGATGTTGATGGTGGTGTCGGTGCTGTTGATGGTGCCGCGCTGCGCCAGCAGGCCCGCGCGCTGCGAGGGTGCGCTGACGCTGGCGAACAACGGCCCGGTGATGAACGAGGAAGTCGGCCCCGGGCTGAAGTTGTAGGTCTGTGCGTTGCTGCTGGCGTTGATGTCGATGACGCTGTTGCCGCTCAGGTTGATGGTCGAGCCGGCCCGCGCCCACGCACCCAGCGCCGCGCCGACGCCGCCCATCTGCAAGCCGGACACCTCGGCCACGCCACCATTGACCGCAGTGACGCCCAGGCCCGCGCTGCGCCCGGCGGTGTTGTTGTTGAACTGCAGTTGCAGACCCTGCAGCGGCGCCGCCATCGTCGAACCATCCACGATCAGGCCCACCGAGCCGGTGCCGTTGAAGGCAATCCGCAGCGGCGCCGTGCTGCTCACCTGGCCGTTGTTGTACAGGTAGACACCGATGGCGCCCTGGCCATTCATCACCACCGGCAGATCACCGTTCACTTCGATGCGTGCAGCGGGCCCGTTGGCGGCCAGCGCCACGGCATTGGTGAAGTTGCCGGTGAACAGACGGTTGCCGCCGCCAATGGCGATGACGCCGCTGCCTTCGGCCGCAAAGCCGCTGCCGCTGCCGGCGCCCAGCGCGGGATCGTTGAAGATGCTGTCGCTGATCTCGATGCGCCCGGCCGATGCGCCCGCCGCACGCGCGTTGCCCGTGTTGGTCACCAGCGCGCCCGCTACGCGAATCAGGCTGCTGGCCGAATCGCTCAGCATCGCCGGCCCGGTGGTGCTGAGGATGTTGACGCCGTGATCCACGAGGATCGTTCCGCCGTTGGCGTACAACGCCGCACCGCGCTGCGTGCGCAGGGTGATCGGTCCTGGCGTCCCGGCCTGCATGTCGATGATCAGCGTTCCCCCGCTGACCTGCGTGGCCGGCGTGCTGGTGCCGGCGCTGACATCCACGCTGGTGCCACCCACCATCGTCACCTCACCCGAGCTCACCTGCACCGTGCTGGTGAGTGATCCCGGCCCCACCTGCTGCGCGTGACCTTGCGTGGCGAGCCCCGACACACCCAATGCAACGGCCCAGGCCAACGGTTGCTTCTGTACGTGCATGGCGCTCATCCATCCAGGGATTGCGCCCGTTGTACCGGCTCAGATTGCCGGCACAACCGTGCAGGTACGTAGAACGAGCCAGTATTTCTACTGGCGGATCAGCGCAAGCGCCTCTGTGGCGAATGATCTGACAGACGGCAACGCGAAACCGGTGCGAACCGCCGTGCGAGCGAAGCCGATCGCTGTCTGCTACGGCGCCGCGGCTTCCATCTCCCAGCGCGCATATTTCTGTGCCGGCTGCACCACCACCTGGCCACCGCGGTTCTGCTCGCGGCGCATCTCGAACACATCGCCCTCGGCCAGGCTGATCCGGTACGGGAGCTTCAGCAGTCCCTTGCCGATGTAGTGGATGTTGCCGTCGGCATCGATCCTGCCGTCCCAATCCTTGCCGCCCAGATATTTGGTGTGCATCTGGATGCCGCCGGGCTCGCCGGTCGGGGTGATGGTGTTGCTGTAACGCACCTTGCCGCTCGCGTCTTCCCAATCTTCCAGCAGCACCTTGCCCGGATCCTGCCAGCGCCAGACGATGCGATAGCGGCCTTCCGGCGCCTGCGTGCGGCGTCCGACCAGGCGGGTATACAAGCCCCACACGGCGGGATCGCCGGTGAACACCGCAGGCTTGGCTTCGGCACTCGTCGCTGCGGGCGCGGGCACTGCCGTGATTGCGGCAGTGGCACTGCTCGCAGTCAGCGCATCCGTCGCAGCGGCGGCAGGTTCATCGTCGTACACCAACTCGATGCGCGGCACCTGGCCTTCCACCAGCACCGTGTACGGCACGTCGGTCCTGGCGCTGCTGATGCCGATCAGATAGATGCCGTCTTCCTCCAGCGTGTGCTGCAGGATGCCGCCGTAGTTGTCCTGCTGGGCCGCCAGTTCCTTGCCATCGGCGTCGTACAACACCACGGCCGCGAGCCCCTCGACCACCAGATACACCTTGAGCCGCGTACCCATGGCGCCGGCAAACGCGTAGAAGCTGCCGCCATCGCCGACGGCCTTGCCGCTGGTCACCTGGCCCATCTCGATGCGCTGCGGCGTCTGCGCGATAGCGCTGGCCGAAGCCAGCACCGCCGCCAGCACCAACAGCTTGCGAAGGAGCGCGCGCATCACTGCATCCTCCCGCGGCGACGATCGCGTTCCCGGACCTTCTGCAGGTCCGCTTCCAACTGCGCATCGCGGCGCGCGTTCTCCGCCATCACCTTGGCCATCGCGGCGGAGCGGCGACGCTGTTCTTCCATCGCCCGCGCTTCCATGACCTCGGGTGGCACGGTCAGCGGCTCGGCTTCCTCGATGATCAGCGAGTCGGTGACCGGGTACTCGACCACCGGCTCCGACGGAATCGGTGGATCATTCCACGCCACCTCCATGCCACCTTGCTTGACCTGGTAGTCATGCGACTCCTGCACGCCTTTCAGGTTGGTGCCCCGGTAGCAGCCGGTGCGCATGCTGCTGGAGTCCGCCAGCAGATGCGAGGCGAAATCGGCGTAGGCAAACCCCGTGGCCCGCTCGTCCAGCGCCACCGAGGTCTGCATGATCGGCGTGTAGGCGTAACCGCCACCGCCGTACGCGTTTTCCAGATAGCAGTAGTAGTAGTACGTATCGGCCATGGCCGGCGCACTCACCCACAGGCAAGCCCCCGCCACCGCCATGGCGCAGCCGCGCGAAAGTTTCATCGAAATCCCCTGTTTCCCCGCCGCCACTATAAGCCAATGAAACAGGGGTCAGAGTCCCTTGTTCCGGCAAAAACCGGCCACGGGCGCTGCCGACGGACCGCTGTCGATTTCCGGCCTTCCGGTTCGTCGTAGCAGGAAACCCGAAGATCCCGGCCTTCCGGCCCGGCGGGACACAGGAGATCCCCATGCGCAAGTTGCTATTGACCATGTCGATGTCGCTGGACGGCTTTGTCTGCGGCCGCGATGGCGACACCCGCTGGATTTTCAGCGGTGACCAGGAAGCGATTGCCTGGAAGCTGGAAGTGTTCAAGCGCGCCGGGCTGATCATCATGGGCAAGCGTTCGTTCCAGGCGATGGCGCCGTTCTGGCCCACGGCCGACAACGTGTTCGCGCCGGAGATGAACCGGATCCCGAAAGCCGTGTTCTCGAAGGAAGGGCCCGCCGTATTGGAGGGCGCGGCCAAAGCCATCCAGGACGCGCGCGCCAGCAAAGGCGACGCCCAAGCGCTGCACCCCGGCGCCGACAGCTGGGCGCAAGCGCACGTAGCCACCGGCGACCTGGCCGAGGAAATCCATCAGCTGAAGTCGCAGGACGGCGCACCCATCCTCGCCATCGGCGGCGCCGCCTTTGCGCGCAGCCTGATTGCCGCCAACCTGGTCGACGAGTTCGTGCTGATGGTCCACCCCATCGCCCTGGGCGGTGGCGAACCGATCTTCTCCGACCTGGTCACGTCGCGGCCGCTGGAACTGATCAGCTCCACCGCCTTCCCGCTGGGTTCGATCGCGCAGGTGTATCGGCCGGCGACCGCCTAGCGCACTGCGCTACGCAAACCCCGAATCCGCCACCACCTCATCCTCGTATTCCACGAAGCGCTGCAGATCGAACGTATCCATCCGCAGCCGCCGCGCCGCCGCCGAATACGCCATGGTCGCCAACACCCGCTGCGGGTCGCGCGCCCACGGCGGGATGTAGCGCGAGGGCGCGATCAGCCCGGTTTCGCGATACGGCGCCAGGGTGATCACATCGGCGGTGGTCAGCCGGCCGGCAAACAACATCGGCAGCAGTTCGGGCCGGCCCTCCTGCAAGGTCTTCACCACGAAGGCGTGCACCACCATCACCCCGTCCAGATACGCACCATCCTTGGTGAAGCACACGCGCCCGCGCACATCGCCGCCACGGAACAGGCGCGCGGCGCTGCGATAGCTTTCCACCTCGGTCTGCCCCGCCTCCAGGAAGCCACGGAACACCTCGATGAAGTCCGCCCCCGCCAGCGCCTTCTCCAGCCACACCACCCGCAATGCGATGCGCCGCAGCCGCGCCAGATCAATCGCGCCGGTGATGATTTCCGAGAACGTCGCCAGCCCTTCCTGCGTGCGCGTGGTGCGCGGCGCGCCCAGCCCCAGCGCCTTGAAGTAAGGCTGGTTGCGGCCATTGATGGCGGTGAGCGTATGCACGAAGGCCTCATGCTCGGCCAGCTGGTGCAGGTCACGCTCGGAGAACAGCGCGGTGGCGCGCAGGTTGATGCGCTTGCTGCAGGCGGTGGCCTTGGAGGCCAGGTTGGGATCCAGCACCACATCGACCCGATCACGATCGAAGATCGGCGTGATATGCGCGCGCAGCCGCTCGGCGAAGACGTCGGCGGGGATGTTGGCCTCGGTCATTTCCAGCGTGCCGCGCCCCATCACGTCGTCGGTGATTTGCAGCATCTCGCGCGCGCTGTCGGCGCTGGTCAGCTCCTGGCTGCGGTAGGCCACGTCGGGTCGCCCGTACAGCAGCATCGAGCAGCGGGTGAACTCGGGCGTGCCGGCGCCGGCCAGCATCCGCGCCGCCACGAGGTAACTCCACGCCGTCTTGTACAACCAGTGGCCGATGGGATGGCCGGTGTCGATCTCCCGCATCAACGCCTGCAGGCCGTCTTCGCATTCGGGAAAGGTCTTGACCGTGGTCGGCGGCGTCGGCAACTCCGGCGCGCCGCGTCGCCACGAGGCGAGGAAGCGATCCTCCATCTCCGCCGGCCACTCGATGCTCTTGAGCACGGTGATCTTCTTGCCCAGTGACACCAGCGCGCGATCCCAGGCTTGCAGGCGCGCGAGCGACTCGGGCGGTTCCGACGTAACGGCGGGGGCGGGGTGCGCAGCCATGGCGGAGATCCTCGAAGGGGTGGCGAAGCGGCCTGCCTGCGCACCTTAGATCCGGCGTGTGCCCATCCGGCGCCGCTGGTCGGGAAAGCGCGCGCCCGCCCGCCCCCTAGTCCACGGCGGGGCGGGTCGGACCGCGGCCGGCCTGCAGCGACCGGCCGCCACCGCCGCACGCATCCAGCGAGTACGCCACATAGCGGTCATACAAAGTGGTGTGCAGGTTGTGCAGCGCCAGCTCGATCTGGAACGGCGTGCGTGGATTGAGGTCGAGCAGGCGGACGATATGGAAGCCGACCGGCTTGACCCCCTGCTTGTGCACGTAGATGGCGAACTCGCGATAGAACGGGTCGGCCAGTTCCGCATCGATGCGCGCCACCGTGTCCCGCTCGCTCGCCGACAACGCCGCACGCAAGGCCGGCTCGCGTTCGACCAGCAACCGCTGGAAGTAGCCATGCGTCTTGCGCCCG
Organism: Pseudoxanthomonas indica; assembly: GCF_900167565.1. Lineage (NCBI taxonomy): Bacteria > Pseudomonadati > Pseudomonadota > Gammaproteobacteria > Lysobacterales > Lysobacteraceae > Pseudoxanthomonas > Pseudoxanthomonas indica. Next base: position 1,571,857 of record NZ_FUZV01000001.1, on the reverse strand, counting down.
GGCAGACGGCGCGCAAGTTCCCAGATGGTGCGGTTGCGCTGGTTGTAATACTCGAAGCCGCCATGCTGGCGCAGCAGTGCAGCCGCCGATTCGCCGACGTCATACACCACGAAGTTCTCGGCCTGGTTGTTGAGATCATCCAGCGTGTCGCGATCCAGCACGTGGAAGATGAAACCCGGCAAGCCCATGAACGCCTGCCGCCCGCTGCGCGACGCCGCCACCGCACGCCCGTCGCGGGTGAACTCGCCCGCCTCCGACCCCAGCAGGATGCTGCGCGTGCGATGCAGGCGCAAGAAGGTGCCGATGACAATCTCGTCGGCGTCAAAGGCCACATCAAATCCCTCGCGCCCGTACAACTCCGCCTGCGTCGCGTACTGCGCCACCTGCCGTCCCACGCCGCATTCGCTGCGCACCTGCCCGGCGTAGAACGCCTGGATGGCGCGGTAGTTGCCCGCACGCGGCTGGTAGCCGCGGCCGAAGGAGGCAATCGGCTCCCAGCCATCGCGCGCCGAACCGCTCGGGCCGAAGCCTATCCAGCCCACCTGCAGCGCCGAGAAGCGATAGCCCGCGTTGGCGCTCAGCTGGTCCACCGCCCGCCGCGTCGCCGTGCCCAGCTGGAAACCGTAGGCGCAGTGCGTGGCCGGATGAGCGAGCAGATCACGCTCCAGACGCGCGAGTGAGACCGCATCCATCCCGGCAGGCACGCGCACCACCAGATCGCCCGCTGCCTGCGCCGCGGAAAGATCGCTACGGTCGCAAGGCGTCCCCGGCTCGATCCGCACCTGCGCCACATCCGCCACCACAAAGCGCCAGCCCAGCGCTTCCAGCAAGCCGCGCGTGCAATCCGGCGCGTCCTGCGCCACCGTCGACGCCGAACCCGCCAGCCACGCCACCGCGATCACCGCAGCGCGAAGAGTCACACCCCAGCGCGTGGAAGAGTAGGGGAACACCTTTGAGAGACGGCAACAGGAGAAAGGCCAGCGTACTCCCCGCCCCCGTGATGCAGGCGTCCACCCGCGCCCCGTTCGTCGTCACTCACGCCACGGCATGGCCCGCCGGCGGCTGGATCGCCGGCGCGTGCTCCGCCAGCACCTCCACCATCCAGTCGATGAACACCCGCAGCTTGCGGCTCACATGCCGGCTGGGCGGAAACGCCACATACAACGGCATCGCCTGCAACTGCCAGTCCTCGAACAAGGGCACCAGCTCGCCGCGCGCCAGCGGCGTGCGCGCCATGTACTGCGGCAACCACATCACCCCCATGCCGGCGATGCCCGCCGCCAGATAGGCATTGCCGTCATCCACCGACAGCACATGCCGGCCCTGCAGGCTCAGCTGCTCGTCACCGCGCTGCATCACATGCGCCAGCGGCCGGCCGCTGCGCGATCCGCGATAGCCGATGATGCGGTGATGGCTGTCTTCCAGCGCCTGCGGATGTTCCGGCGTGCCATTGCGCGCCAGGTAATCCGGCGCGGCGTACACGCCCAGCGGCAGATCCGCCACATGCCGCGCGCGCAGCGAGGTTTCGCTGAGCTCGCCACCGCGCACCACGCAGTCCACGTTCTCGTCGATCAAATCCACCTTGCGATCACTCACGCCCAGGTCCAGCTGCAGATCCGGATAGCGCGCATGGAAGCCGGGCAGGGCCGGCACCACCACCAGGCTCGCCAGCGGCGTGGGCACATCCACCCGCAAGCGTCCGCGCGGGGTGTCGGACGCGGCCGACAGGCTGGTTTCGGCATCGTCCAGATCCGCCAGCAGCCGCACCGCGCGTTCGTAGTAGGCCGCGCCATCGGCGGTCACGTTGACCTTGCGGGTGGTGCGGTGGAGCAACTCCACGCGCAGATGGGTTTCCAGTTGCTTCACCAACTGCGTCACCCGCGTCTTGCTGGCCTGCAGCGTTTCGGCGGCCTTGGTGAAGCTGCCGGTTTCCACCACGCGGACAAAGGCCTGCATCGCGTCGATACGGTCCATGGAGGTTCCAGAGGGGAGCGGGGGATTGTTTGGATTCTACAAACAGTGCTTGCGCGTTCGAGCGGTTTATCCGCCTGCCGCCGCGGCCTAGAGTGATCGCATGCACCGGGACCGCGTGTCCCATCCCCCACGGCAAGCCCAACAGGAGAACCCCCATGGCCAAGCGCGACGCAGTCTTCCCCGCCGGTCGTCACGAGCTCTACCAGAACCACACCTACTCCGCCGCTATCCGCTCCGGCGATCTGCTGTTTGTCTCCGGCCAGGTCGGCAGCCGCAGCGACGGTTCGCCCGAGCCGGACTTCGAGAAGCAGGTGCGCCTGGCCTTCGCCAATCTGCAAGCCACGCTCAAAGCCGGCGGCGCCGGACTGGATGACATCGTCGATGTCACCAGCTTCCACACCGATCCGGAGCACCAGTTCGCCACCATCATGGCGGTGAAGGGCGAAGTGTTTCCCGAAGCGCCGTATCCCAACTGGACCGCGATTGGCGTGACCTGGCTGGCCGGGTTTGATTTCGAGATCAAGGTGATTGCGCGGATACCGGGCTGAGGCCGGCGATCAGCGGCGCGTGACCTCGCGCGGGTATTCCAGCTGCATGGCCACCACGTCGGCCGTGGGCTCGCCGTAACGGGCGGCGATGGCGGTCAGCGTGTGATCCAGCACCCGCGCGGGCGCCTGCCTGGCGAAGCTGGTCACCCGTCGGTCGACCGGCCATTCGCCCGCCACTCCATCGGGAATCACCTGCACCCCGTTCCAGGTGTCCACCGCCGCCGACGAGAAGGCGAAGCTCGACACCCGCGACCGGTAGGTGCGCGACCACGCATCGGCCGCCAGCGCCAGCGACACCTCGTCCATGCCGAGCTGCAACAAAATCCCCAGTTCTTCGCGCTGCCAGAAGGCCAGCGTATTGGCCAGCACGGTGCTGGCAAACGGGCGGGTGAACTGGAAGCGGCCGCTGTCATGGCCCGCGTCCCAGCGCACCATGCCGAGTTGCGCGGCCACTGCTTGCGCCTTGTCACGCCCGGCAATGGCCTGCACCAGCGTCAGCATCATCGGCAGCGAGGCGCTGATGCCGGTGGTGGTGGCGACGCCGTGGTCGACCACGATGCGCCGGTTGGCGACGTAGTGAATTGAAGGATTGCGCTGCAGCAGCTGCTCGCGGTAGTACCAGTGCGTGGTGGCGCGCTTGCCATCGAGCAGGCCCGCCGCCGCCACCACCTTGGCGCCGGCGCAGACGCCGATGATGATCGCGCCCTTGTCGGCCTGCGCGCGCAGCCACGCCAGCACGGCGGGATCGTCATCGCGGCTCATGGCCGGCACGATCACGTAATCCGCGCCGTCCGGATGGCGCGTATCAAACGCCGCGACCGTGGCATCGGGCTGCACGGTCAGCGCAGGGAACAGCCGCACCGGCCCGGGCGCGCTGGCCAGCATCCGCACATCGGCCACGTCCGCGCGCCGCAGGATGCCGGTGGGCACCAGATAGTCCGTGGTCTCGGTGGCGTCGTTGATGCCCACCACCGCCACCAGCGGGCGCGCACGCTTGGGCGGCTTGAGAGCGGCCAGGAGGGCGTCGGTTTCGGCCTGCGCGAGGGTGGGCGGGTTCGCCAGCGCAACCGGCGTGGGCAGGTGCAGCAGCCACAGCCCGAATCCCGCCAGCGCCAGCGCGAACAACCCCGCGCCCCCCAGCCACAGATGCCGCACGCGCATGGTCAACGAGTTCCGTCAGCGAAAGAGTGCACGCTAACAACGTGCCTTGGCAGCGGCAATGACATTAGTTGTTCTGGCCGGCGAGATGCGGTGATGCAAGGCGGGTTCGACAACGGTGCGTGCGGGCCCGACAATCCGCCCCTCCGAGCTGCCCTGCGGCTCACCTCGATGAAAGTATCGGGTCATCCATCCGGAGTTCGCGTGCAGATACGACCCGCCACCCCGGCAGACCTTGCCGCCATGTGGGACATCTTCCAGTCCGTCATCGTCAGCGGCGATGCGTTGCCGTTTGCCGAATCGCTGGACCACGTCACCTTCCGCAGCCACTGGTTCGGCACGCATACGGCGTACGTGGCGGTGGACGACGCGCGCGTGCTGGGCATGTACAAGCTGGGGCCCAACTATCCGGATCGCGGCGCGCATATCGCCAGCGCCACGTATCTGGTCGGCGCCGCCGCACAAGGCCAGGGCATTGGCCGCGCCATGGTGGAGCACAGCATTGCGCTGGCCGAGCAGGCGGGCTACGTGGCCATGCAGTTCAACTACGTGGTCAGCAGCAATGCGCCGGCGGTCAAGTTGTATGAAAAGTTGGGGTTCTCGATTGTGGGTACGCTGCCGAAGGCATTCCGGCATCAGCAGCGGGGGCTGGTGGATGTGTATGTGATGTATCGGCCGCTGGGGGAGAGCGGGTGAAGAAGAGAGCGAACTTGCAGCAAGACGAAACAAGCGCGCACATCAACTACGGCGACATCTTCTGGGTGGCGGCGGACGAGCAGATGGGTTCCCTCTCCGGCTCGCCGCATCCGCAGGTGGTGGTGCAGGATGATGTCTTCAATCATTCCCGCATCGGCACCGTGGTGGTCTGTTCGCTGAGTTCCAACCTCAAGCGGGCGTCGGAGCCGGGGGTGATTCTGCTGGAGGCAGGCGAGGGCGGATTGGAGCGGCAAAGCGTGGTCATCGCCTCGCAGGTGTCGAGCATCGCCAAAGAGCGCCTGGGCGAGCGCATCGGCTCGCTCTCCCGCCAGCGGGCCGACCAGGTCGTTGCCGCGTTGCGATTTCTACAGGCATCCCACTTCCGCGGCCGTTGACCCGCGGCCCGGGCACCGGGCCGCCCGCCAGGCAAAGAGCTCCGGGTGCAAGGCACTTTGGCCGGCGCACAAGGCAAAACGGGCGGCGCGCGAAGCAAAAAGCCTTGCGCGCGGAGCTTTTTGCTTCGGCTGCAAGGCTCGGAGCCTTGCGCGTGATGCCCGGTAGCCCGGCGCGCGAAGCAAAAAGCATCGCCGACGGAGCTCGGAACTCCGCTCGCCAGGCCTTTTGCCCGGTACGCGAGGCAAAAAGCCTTGCCGATGCAGTCATTTGCCTTGTGCCAACAAAAACCCCGGCCAGGCCGGGGTCGGGTGCGCCTACTTGGCGGTGATGACCAGCCTTCCGTGGCTTATCTCCACGCGCACCTGGTGCCGGCGGTGGAACCCGGCCTCCGCCAGCCATTGCCCCTTGAGGCGGATGTAGGGCACGGAGACATAGGGGCGGCTGTCCTCGCAGCTCATGAACTCCCGGCTGCGCAGCTGGTCGTCGCGGTCGGGCGGCTGGTAGCCCGAGGTGCTGATGGTGAGGGTGCGTTCTTGTTTGCGTGGGCGTGATTTAGGATTGGCGTTAGCCATTGGCAGCTCCTTGAGTTAGCTGTTGGTGGTTAGCGGGCCGTGGGTGTTGGTAGCACCTGCGGCCCGCGCGTTTTTTATTTTGCCGAGCGAAGTCAAGGTGAAGGCTCAACTGGCCAATCAACATTAGCCCTTCGAGCGGTCAAGCGCTGTCAGAAAACCCCGCTACCGCGCCTACGTAACTTCTGAGCTATCTGTAGGAAATGCAGCTTGGACTCGCAAAGTCGCTCTCCGATCCCCCACGTAGCTTCGCTACGCAAGTTCAACCAACGATACGTTAGTGCTGACATTCCCCGTAAGCTGATACGCGCGAAGAAGAGTCTCCTCGTCTTGAACCTTCATGAACTTCTGAATTACATGTCGAGTCGTAGTCCAGCTCGCGGTGGTCAGGACAAGCCGCGTACGCTGAGTTGAGTCTCGACCGGAAAGCACGAACGATCGAAGAGTATCCAGTACGGCAACTCGGTTTACGTCGTCGAGGTGAGCCAATGGCTCGTCCAAAAAGAAGCTGCCTCCCATAGCAAATGCTCGCACCAGAAAGAATGCAAGGGCTAGGTCTTGGCGCTGGCCCGTGCTAAACAATTCCGGTTGAAGCGAGAATCGCCCAAGCAAGCCCTCCAACTCGAATGAGGGGCCCACAGACACCGAATCGAAAACTCTGTTCACCTGCATTCGTTGAAAGAGCTGGCTGACCGACGGGCCAACTGTGGCTACTAGCCTTTCTCGGTGATGTTCCGCCTGCTTCTCGACTTGACTGTGTACGCGATGTACTCGAATGAGTTCCGCGTCAAGGGATTCAATATCTTTTGCAAGTGCACCAGCAGCAATCGATGCCTTCTCCGCCTCCAATCCAAGAGCAGTTTTCCCTTGAATGTCTCCCGCTGCACGGAGATGTTCCAATGCAGCACGGACGTCCTTCTGGCGAAGAACTAGTTGATCGTCCACCTCCTTCAGATGGGCTGAAGTCGTAAGATTGAGCCCAAGGTGGCTTTGAAGAACTTGTAACTTCGAGCGCAGACTTTCATGAACTGCAACGCTCTCTCTTAATGATCTAAGTACGCCTTCCCGCTCCGATATAGAAGCACTGTCCTGCTCAATTGACGCACCAAGAGCTTCAAGCGAATGCTCGCTACGCAGAAGTTTAGAGTGAGCTGAAGCTGCCGCTATAGCAGCAATCTTTGCTGCGGAAGCAGGAGTTGTCGACTCCGGGATAGCCTTCCAGTCTGAGTGTGTGGAATACAGTTGGTCTACGACCGCTAGCTTCTCGGCTACCCTAAGATTCCTTTGAGCCTGTTGAATGGTCTCATGGCTAATGCTGGCAGCAGAATCAAGTCCAAATCTACGAGCAAGTGCATTCGCGTCGCTGATTCGTTTCAGGTGTATCTCGATTTCAGCGTCTGCCTTCTGAAGTTCCTCTCGACGGAATCGTTGTGAAGCGATTTCAGAGCGCAAGAGCTCTACATCCGATAGCAGTGACGCCTCTGAAACAAGCAGATGCGCTTCCGCGTGGGGCATTTGCTGAAGTGAATCTTGGAAAGCCTGTTCAAGCTGAGAGCGAGTGACCCAATCATGGCCGCATGACGGGCAGGATGTACCTTGCCCATCATGCTGATGCGCAAGCATAGCTATCCTGACAGCATCAGACCTGAGCGTACTCAAGGCGCGCCGAGTCGTCGCGCTTTCGGAGATAGAACGCTCCTTCGCGATAACCTCAGCCTGAAGTTGGTCTTCAGATCTCATCTCAACAAGCAACTTTTGAATCTCGTTAGAACGAAGTTGGAGATCTCGAAGGGTCGACGTGTCGTGCAGAAATTCCGACGGAGTGACCGCGAGGGCTTCAAGACGATTAGCGGCAACTTCGATGCTCGAGAACGAGGCAAGGCTGCTGGCTGCTAATCGAGCCTCATGAAGTGTTTCGGTGTCGCCACATACGGCGTTCAAATCTAGAAGTGCATCCCCAAGCTTCTTCAGGTCGGCTACTTCGGCAGCAAGCAGGTCATTCTGTCGAGAAGTCTCCACAGATTGCTCGTTGTCGCGCCGTAAGGAAGAACTCAGATCACGAATCTCGTCCTCCAGGCTTGAGATCTGCATCGAATGATCTGGTTTATCGAAAGTCGACAGTAACGTGAGTACGGACCGAAGTTCCGAAAGAGATTCCATGCGAACTCTTAGGTCCTCGAGTTCTCTGTTTGCCACGATTGTCAGACGCTCAAAGTCAGCGACATCTTGATCAGATCCAACGAGAAGCCTGCTCGCCTCCTTTACAAGGGCGTCAATGTCGGCCCTATCCTTCGAAAGCTTCAGGTACTGTTCTTCTAGCTCAATGAATCGAGACAGCTCAGATTCGAGTCTTGCCCGTCGTTCAAGAAGCTTCTTGCGATACAGGTCCATAACCTTCTGAGCATTCCGCTGGATCCTTGTCCCCGCCAGATCCGCCATGGCATCAGCTCTGGCGTCAGCATTCTCGCTATCGATAAGTCTGCCAAGCGCACCAACACCAAGCACATGATTGGATGAAAGATAGGCTTTAAGTTTCGGAATTCGAGAGATAGCCGAGAGTTCGGAAACGTCACAATCGGGCGCGAGACTCTGCAAGAATTCGGCTTCGCCTACCTGCGCACCGTTAGAAACTCTTGACGACCTGCCGGAATCAATTGCGCGCATGGCGCTAACCGGCTTCGAGCCAATGACGGCGCTGATAGCGACCTTGGTTGGCTCCAGGTTGCTTGCGACCTTGCATCGAGCTTCGCGAATATCGCCTCCGTAAAGCCAGTCTATAGACTCGATTAGCGATGTCTTCCCAGTGCCGTTTGGCGCGTAGATGAGCGTCAGTGGCGCAGTTAGATCGAGATCTAAGCTCGTTCGTATTCCGCCGAATGCTGCAACGCTAAGGTTATCAACTAGCACGGCCATTAGTTGGAATCCAAATTTGACGTGAATTTTGTGAAAGTTAACGATGGCCCCTCCGCGATGAGACTATCCAACCAGTTGGAGTCATCTGCCGCAAGTTGGAGGGTCTCTGAACGCTGCACGTTGGGCGGATCGGAAATGGGCAGAATCGGAAGGCGATTGAGGAGCTGGCTAGGGAACTCTGAGGTGCTCAACCAATACTTGCGTGACACGTTGCGTACAGTTCTCTCGTTTCTCAGAGCCCAGAGGGAAGCCGACTCAGCATCGTTAGCTACGAAGCACACATGAGCGTCTACGACGCCACCATCTTTCAGTTCTTCGCCGCGAATATCCTCCAGCACCTTCTTATCCACAATTCGAACTATCTCGGGCCAGTTGAGTTCCGTGTCCTGTTCGCAGAGAGCTATGTATAGCCGTACATAGCTTGAGCGATAGACCTTGGCCGCCACGCCGGGGAGAAGGTCGATCTGTGGCCCATGTTCGACGATGCCGACCTGCGACAGGAGTAATGTAAGGTCACGGGAAGTAGTCGTCACGGGATCAAACCTGCTGCAGTTAGTATTGAGATCCGAAGTTGAGCAATCGTATCCGGGTAGGTACCCGTATCAACTACGCTGCTAATTCTTAAACCCGTCGAGAAGGGGAGAGCGATGACGGTATTCGCGTGAGCGCGCGGTGCTGTCGAGTCAACTTGAGCGTCTTCCCTCGGCCCCGTCGTATCGAACTGTAAGGTCACATCATCTTGGTTAAGTGGTATCCCGTTCATGTCTTCTGCGAAGACCACAAGAGCAGGTCGGGGGATCGGGTCATCAATGTATGATTGAAGAGAGCTTGCCATGCCTGACCAATGCTCTTTCGTGCTGCTCCAAACGTATGCGGAACATCTCAGACTTGGATCCTGCTCAGTTGTGGGAATGTTGACCATAAGTGTGGGTTGGAGATCTGTTGGCCAAGGGAAGTACGACGATCGCGACAGCGCGTCAGCTACCCTGAGTGCATTCTCCATGCTCTTATTCGTCGAAGAATTAAGTGACGGATTAGGATCCGTGGAGGTGCTGTTAGGGCCCTCAGAAATTGATAGAAAGAAGGAAGCCTTCCTCGCGTCGTCTGCTTCTTCAAGGTGAGATGTAACTCTCGAAATTGCGCTGGCCGAAGGTTGGAGGTGCTTGGTTCGATGACATATCCGCGGGATCTCGTAGGTAAGCCTTGTACTAATTCGGGTGAAGGCTGCGTTTGAATACGTTTGACCCCATCGGACAAGCCAAAGATGGCGGCCCTTTGTCGACGAGAAATTCTCTACTCGAAGCAATCCGGCTGTGAAAACTTCGCATGAGTCACGGAGCACCGTCCCCCTTGCAGTCTGGCCGTCTCGCGCGCTGCAATCAATTGAGTCCGGCAGGGTGCCATTTATGGTGCCTGCGGCAGCATAAGCGCCACTGAGATTCCGATTGGGGTCATCGTCATAAGTTGCGGGTCGGACCTTATGAGAGTAGTTGGCAAGCGCGAGGACGAATCCGCAGTCTGTCACTCGATCTAGCCGACTGCTCCATATTCCGTGCCATGGTGTTTCTTGCAGAACGCTTGCAGCGACAATGAGTGGCTTACCATTTTCCTGTTTCAGTGTTTTTAATTGATCGACAGCATTTGGCTTCTGAGCTTCAGAATCTGCAAGTAGGTCAGCGCATATTAGAGGCGCGAATGTGCAATCTTGGAAAATCAAGGCCTTGTGGGAGGTCGCTCGAACAGGGTCGAAGGCGGGCTGCTCCTCCGTCTGCTCAGGAAAGTTTTTGCAGTAATAGTGGGCGTCGTGTAATTCTTCCGTGTCGCCGGATGCAGGAAGTTTTACCCAGACACAGCCGAAGTTGACGTTTCGTCCGTCAGACGTGCCTTCAGGAAAATGTAGGCGGGTGCGAAGCGATTTGACCTTTGTGAAGCCGAATCCCGCGACTACGAGAATCGCTTTATTGTAGTTTCTAATGGCCTGGTCGATAAGCGACCAATCGTCGAATCCGAGGCTCAGTTCTGGCAGTACAAGTAGTCGAGTGAGAAGTGGATTGTCACAATCCAGGTCAATGGGTGCGAGTCCATCCGCGTTGCATTCGAGCAGTGCGCACACGGCGTCAGCAGCTGCTCGATTTCGATGTGCGGGAGTCAGTTCGTTTTTGCTACGACTCAGCTGTCCGATGCAAAGCCACAGCTCAGATCCGACTAGTATTCGACGCTCATAGGTGACCACGTCCAGTGTCATTCTGCTCCCCTCTTAACCTAGCAACTCGTCCCCAGAGTTCTTATCTCCAATATTAACTTATCGGGCGTACAAGCCGGGAATGGTCTTTGCGCCGGACAGATGGAACCCCTGAGTTCTACGGCCACTCATAGGGTGGCAGCGTTTCTTGGCGAGGTCGATTCGGCAGTCTGCAAGGGAGCGATTGCGCGGACCCCGGGTTTCTCTTAGGTCGAACTAGTTTCTGTCGAGGCAGATTTTTCTGAGCGGCGCGGCGTGGGCACTGGGGGTTGCACGCGTTCACCCCCCCACACTCCTCCTCACCGTAACCCCCACAAACCCCGGCGAAACCCGCTTCCTCAACTCCACTTCATTGCTGGCCCCATCCGCCCGCGTCCCCTCCCACTTCTCCCGCTCCTCCCGAAACCCGCGCCCAAACAGATCGGTGGCCTCGGCCCTTACCCGCCAATGCTCCCCAGTCCGGCGCTCGGCAAACAGGGTCCAGCCCATCGCCTCGGACTCGCGGGTAATCCGGTCATAGCGGTACTTGGTTTCGCGCTCGGCGATATGTTCCAGCTGCACGCCCCAGTTCATCCGTAGCGTGGGCAGTTCCTGCTGCAGTTCAATCTCGCCTTCAAACGGCTTCTCTTCGGATATCCCGCGCTGCTCGCCGGTGACCGGGTCGGTGACGCGGCTCTGGCGGTACAGCAGGCTGGTGCGCAGGTGGAAGCCGCGCAGGCCCCAGGCGTCCAGCGGGGTGGCCAGTTCCAGCGCCAGGGTGTCGCGGCGGCCGTCGCCGATATTGCCGGGGGCGTCGAACACGTCATCGCCATCCACCACCAGCACGCGGTCCACCACGTCGCTGATGCGGTCGTGCGTCCAGTTCAGGGTGAGCGCGGCGTCTTCGTTGAAGTGGTGTTCCCAACCCAGCACGCTGCGCCAGCTGCGGTCGGGCTGCAGCTCGGCATTGCCGGCGCTGACGGTGCCGCCTTCCAGCGAGGCGCTGGCGGCAAAGTCCTCGAAATCCAGTTGCCCCACCTCGCGCGATATCGCCAACCGCCACTGGTTGCGCTCACTCGGCGTCCAGCGCACGGCCACGCGCGGCTTGGGGTAGGTGAAGCGCCGCTCCAGCGCGCTGTCGCCGGTCTGCGAAATCTTCGATTGCTCCAGGCGCATGCCGGCTTCCAGCGTCCACGCCTCGGCCGGTCGCCACGCCAGCCCGGCGCTGGCTTCGGCGCGCTGTTCTTCCACCCGCACGCGCGAGCCGGGCAGGAAGACCGGCGCGCCGTTTTCTTCCAGCTGGCTGTTGCCGTCCAGGAAGTTGTACGCGGCCTCGATGCCGCCGAGCAGCGAGAGTTTGTCGTTGTGGGCGTGGGTCAGTTCGATGCGGCCGATGGTCTCGCCGGTGTCGGTGTCCTGGCGGAAGCGTTCGTGGTCTTCGCCTTCCTGCGAAACCTCCTCGCTCTGCAGGTCGCCGCGCTGGCGGCTGGCCATGGCTTCCACCGTGGTGCGGCCGGCGAACTGGCGCACGTAGCGCGCGGCCAGTTCGGTTTCGCGGTAGTCCTCGTCTTCGCTGATGCGCTCGTCTTCTTCGCCGCCGCTCAGGGTGCTGCGGGTGCGGGTGTCTTCGCCGCGCAGGTTGGCGGTGAGGGTCAGCCGGCCTGCGGCCAGCGGCTGGCGCCAGCTCACGCCGGCTTCGGTGTTCTGCTTGGTGGTGCGGGTGTCCCAGGCGCTGCGCTCGCTCTCGCCATTCTCCAACTCGCGCGTGCTTATGTGGCCGCGGCCGGTGTCGTCGTCCAGCTCGGGCTCCAGTTTCAGCGACAGGTCCAGCGCGTTGTCGTTCCAGCGGCGGCCGTATTCCAGCTGGCCCTGCGGCGCGGTCCAGCCGTTGGTGGCGGCGACGGCGCCGGCTTCCACCGCCCACTCGGTGCTGGCTTCGCGGTGGCGCACCACGTTGGCCAGCACGGCATAGCCGCCCATGTCCACGCCGGGGGTGCCGGCGTAAATCAGCTCGATGCGCTCCACCGCGCCGGCGGGGATGCGCTTGAGTTGCTGCGATACGTCTTCGCGCTTGCTGGTGGGGCGGGCGCCGTCGAACAGCACGTTGCCGGAGGCGCCGGCATAGCCGCGCACGTCGGCGTCGGCTTCGACCAGGCTGAAGCCGGGCAGGCGCAGCACCATGTCGTAGGCGTTGGCCGGCGCGGCGGCGCGGAAGAACTCGGGAAGATAGACACCGGCGCGGGGGGCCGCGCCGGTGTCCGCGGTCTGCGCCGCCGCCGGGAGAACGGTGGCGCAGGCCATCAACAGGCTTGCCAACAGAGGGGTGCAGTCGTTGCGTGGCCGCATGGTCGGTGCGTTTCCAACAGGAATGACCGGCAGGCTATGCTGGCTTGCCTGACATGCCGTCGACGCAGATCGTCAGGCAGATGTCAGGACGGCTTTCGCATGCTGCGCCCCATGAACACGACAACCCAGCCCAAAAAGAACCGTCCCTTCCGCCGTGGCCGGAGCCTGGCCCTGCTGGCTGCACTGCTGGCATCGGCGCCCGTGTACGTGGCGTTGGCCGGCAAGGACGACCATATCGAAGCGCGCGAGCTGCTGCGCCGTGGCGAAATCGTGCCGCTGGCGCAGATTCTGGAGGTGGTGGGCAAGCGCGTGCCCGGCGACGTGATTGAAGTGGAGCTCGAGCGCGAAGACGGCCTGTGGGAATACAAGGTCAAGGTGCTCACCCCCACCGGCCGCGTGCGCAAGTTGTATCTGGATGCGCGCAACGCCGCGGTCCTGAAGATCAAGGACGATTGATGCGTTGTCTGGTGGTCGAAGACGAGCCTGACATCCGCGCCGACCTGGTGCGCGCGCTGGAAGCGGCCGGCTTCACCGTCGATGGCGTGGGTGATGGCCAGACCGCCTGGTACCAGGGGGATGTGGAAGATTACGACGCGGTGATCCTGGATCTGGGCCTGCCGCGCCTGGATGGCCTGAGTGTGTTGCGGCGCTGGCGCGCGGCGGAGCGATCGTTTCCGGTGATCGTGGTGTCGGCGCGCGGCGACTGGACCGAGAAGGTGGAAGGCATCGAGGCCGGTGCCGACGACTACCTGTCCAAACCGTTCCAGATGGGCGAGCTGGTGGCGCGCGTGCGCGGGCTGGTGCGGCGCGGTGCGGGCAAACTCACGCCCACCGTGGACGTGGGCCGCCTGCGCCTGGATACCGTGCGCATGAGCGCCACCTGGAACGGCGCGCCGGCGCGGCTGTCGCCGCTGGAATTCCGCCTGCTCGATTACCTGGCCCACCAACCGGGTCGCGCGGTGCCGGCCGGCGAGCTGGCGGAGCATCTGTATGGCGTGGCCGATCACGGCGATGCCAATGCCATCGAAGCGATCATCGCGCGCCTGCGCCGCAAGTTCGGCAACGAGATTGTCAGGACGCGGCGCGGCTTCGGTTACCTGCTGGAAGACGCGCCGTGATGCGCGCCTCGCTGCGCTGGCGGCTGCTGGCCGGCGCGGGCGTGGCGATCCTGTGTGCGCTGGCCATGGCCTGGCTGCTGATGACGCTGCTGTTCGAGCGCCACCTGGAGCGCCGGCTGGAAGCGGAGATGACCCGCGATGCGCTGGCGCTGGTGGGTGGCTTGAACCTGGACGCGCAGGGCCGGCCGCAACTGAGCGACGAACCCAATGACAGCCGCCTGCGCAAGCCGGCCGGCGGTTACTACTGGCAGATCACCACCCAGGCCGGCGTGCTGCGTTCGCGTTCGCTGTGGGACAGCGCACTGCCGGTGCCGAAGGACTCGCCGCAGGATCACTGGCGCCTGCAGCGCCGGCCCGGTCCGTTTGGCGAAGCCATCGTGGTGCTGGATCGCCAACTGGTGGTGGAGTCGGATCGGCCGCCGGTGATCGCGCAGCTGGCGCAGGACAGCTCGCCGCTGTCGACCGCGCGCAGCGAGTTTGGCCGTGAGCTGGCGTTGTTCCTGGCGGTGTTGTGGGCGGTCCTGTTGCTGGCGGCGTGGCTGCAGGTGAGCCTGGGCCTGCGCCCGCTGGCGCGCGTGCGCGCCCACCTGGCGGCGCTGGAACGCGATGCCAATGCGCGCCTGCCACCGGCCAACGTGCGCGAGGTGCAGCCGTTGGTGGATGCAATCAACTCGCTGGCCGGCGTGCGCGAAAAGGATCTGGATCTGGCGCGGCGTCGCGCGGCGGATCTGGCGCACAGCTTGAAGACCCCGTTGGCGGCACTGGCCGCGCAGAGCCGGCGTGCGCGTGAGGCCGGCGCGGACAGCGCGGCCGACGGCATGGATCGTTCGATCGCGGCCATCGATCGGGTGGTGGATGCGGAACTGACCCGCACGCGGCTTGCGCGCTTGGGTCAGGTGCGTGGCGCCACTGCGCATGTGCAGGCGGTGGCCGAGCGCGTGGTCAACGTGCTGGAGCACACCGAGAAGGGCGAGCAGCTGCTGTTCGCGGTGGAGGCGCCGGCCAACTTGCAACTGGCCATCGAAGAAGAGCACCTGTCGGAAATCCTCGGCGCGCTGCTGGAAAACGCGGCCAAGTACGCACGCCGGCAAGTGCGTCTGAACGCCGACGCCGGCCCCGGCTGGGCGCGCGTGCAGGTGGACGACGACGGCGCCGGCATCGCCCCCGAACGCCGCGATGAAGCCCTGGCCCGCGGCAGCCGCCTGGACCAAAGCGGCGGCACCGGCCTGGGCCTGGCCATCGCCCGCGAACTGGTCGAAGCCAACGGCGGCCAACTGCACCTGTCGCAATCAGACCTGGGCGGCCTGCGCGTCACCGCCGAATGGAGCGGCGACGGCGCGTAAAGCGTGCTGCTACGCGTAGTCCCGCTCTTCGCTCTTGCCCCCTCTCCCGCAAAGCGGGAGAGGGCTGGGGTGAGGGCGCTCCTAACGCCGAGCCCCCACCGCCTTCTTCGCCACCCGCGGCGCCCGCTTGATCGCCGCGACAATCTCTTCCTGCGGCTCTGCCACCGAATCCCGCGTCACCAACTGATGCGGGATCACATGGTTGACGATCACCCGCGACTTGCGATCCTCGCGCCGAATCGTGCGCAGCAGGATGTCGATGGCGGCATCGGCCATCGAGGCAATCGGCTGGTGGATGGTGGTCAGCTCCGGCCACACAGTGGTGGCGGCGGAGGTGTCATCGAAACCGACGACCGACAGATCATGCGGCACGTCCAGCCCGCGCCGGTGCGCGACCGACACCACGGCGGCGGCCATGTCGTCGTTGCTGGCGACGATCGCGGTGGGGCGATCGGCCAGGCCCAGCAGATGCTCGGCGGCATCCAGGCCCGAGCGATAAGTGAAGTAGCCCTGTTCCACCAGGCCTTCTTCCAGCGGCAGCTTGGCCTCGGCCAGCGCTTCCTTGAAACCCTTGTAGCGATGCTCGCTGGCGGTCTGGTTGGGGTGGCCCTTGATGTAGCCGATGCGCGTATGGCCGTTGGCGATCAGGTGCGCGGTGACTTCCTTGCTGGCGGCAAAGTCGTCGATGCGCACGCAGGAAATGTCATGGCTGAACTGGCCGGAGGCAATCGACACCACCGCCACGCCGGCGCGTACGAATTCCTGGATCACCGGCTTGGACTCGCACAGCGGCGGCGGCAGGATCACGCCGGCCACGCTCTTGGCCAGCTCGCGCGCGGCATTGCGCTGGCCTTCGGCATCGAGCGTGTCCCAGGTGGCGATGACCAGTTGCGCGGCGGTGCGGCCGGAGCCGTTCAAGGCGCCGACCAGCAGTTCGCGCAGATACGCCGAGCTGGGATTGGTGTAGATGAGGGCGATGCAGGTGTGCTGCGCGGCGGCCAGCGAACTGGCGGCGAGGTTGGGGCGATAGCCCAGTTCGGCCACCGCGCGCTGCACGCGCTCGCGGGTGTCGTCGCGTACCGTGCCACGGCCATTGACCACGCGTGAGACCGTCATCGGCGACACGCCTGCATGGCTGGCGACTTGATCGATGGTTACGGCATGTCCCTTACGACGGACAGACTTTGTCGGCATCTCGTTTCCGCATTCGTGACCTGGGGGGAGGCCGGCAAGTATCAGGGCAGACGCGCGCCTTGGCGCGGGTAGTGCATCTGCGCGCGGCTTCCCCGGGCCGCGATTGACGGTAACGCTACCAAAACGATACGCCCATTACCTGCGCAGTCGGCGCTGGTTTCAGATGAAACAAATCATCTGAAATGGCGCTTTTGCACGGGAAAACCCGGCAATTGCGAGGTTGTAAAAGTTTTGTTGCAGCGCATGGTGACAAACCCCGGACGGCGTGACTAGTCTGCGCGCCATCTGTGGTAGCGCTACCAGACAGCGCAGTCAGCAGCAGCAAACAGGCGAGCCTTTTGCGCCTGGACTGGAAGAACGCCGGTAACGGCCCGTGGGCGCCCTGGGGGGGGCGAATCGTTTCAACGATCGAAGTGAGGGGGTTAGCCAGATGAGTGGGTGCAGGTACCGATGCCACGCACGCTTCATGGCCAGGGCCGTCGCGCAAGCGGATGGACTCGGGCTGGGTCGGGCGATGGGCCGTTCAATATCAGACCAGAGGGCAGGCAAATGAGTGGCACGCTGATGACGCGCAAGTTGGCAAGATTCAAGTCCCGGGCCATGTTCACCTTCGTGGGTGGTGTCCTGGTCATCAATCCGGCGTTCGCACAGGACGCTGCTACCGCGCCGGCCCCTGCGCCCGCGCAACAGGAGGCCACGCAGGGCACGCCCAGCGCGACCACGCTGGATACGGTGACGGTCACCGGTATCCGCGGAAGCCTCAATCAGTCGATGGGCATCAAGCGCGATTCGGCCGGTGTGGTCGACGCCATCAGTGCCGAAGACATCGGCAAGTTCCCCGATACCAACCTGGCCGAATCGCTGCAGCGCATCACCGGCATCTCGATCGAGCGCCGCGATGGCGAAGGCGCGCAGATCACCGCACGCGGCTTTGGCCCGCAGTTCAACATGGTCACCCTCAATGGCCGGCAGATTCCGGGCGCGGATGCGTTTGGTTCGCCGGGCCAGGTGCCGATTGGCGGCGTCGACGGCGGCACGCGTGCGTTCAACTTCGCCCAGCTGGCGTCCGAAGCGATCAGCGCGCTGGAGGTCTACAAGACCGGCCAGGCGACCGTGCCCAGCGGCGGCATCGGCGCGACCATCAACATCCAGACCGATCGTCCGTTCAACCACACCGGCGTGGTGGCCAGTGCCGGCGTCAAGGCGCTGTACGACGACTCGCAGCCGTTCGATACCGATCTGACCCCGGAAATCTCCGGCATTTTCAGCTACACCACCGATGACAAGGTCTGGGGCGTGGGCGTGAGCGCCAGCTACCAGAAGCGCCATGGCGGTTCGGTGCAGGCCACGGAAAACGCCTGGAACATCCAGCGCTGGACCGGTACCGATCCGGCCCTGCGCGCCGACGCCAACCTGGTCAACGCGCCGCAGATCGGCCAGCTGTATGCGATGCCGAATGACCTGCGCTATGCCTTCGCCGATTTCGAGCGCGAGCGCATCAACGGCCAAGCGGTGCTGCAGTTCGCGCCGATCGACAGCCTGACCCTGACCCTGGACTACACCTACTCGACCAACGAGATCAGTGAAGACCGCGGCGAGCAGACCATCTGGCTGCAGCGCGCCAACAGCTTCACCGACCTGGTGTTCGACACCAACGAAGCGGTGGCCACGCCGGTCTACCTGCGCGATATCGTGGGCACCAAGGATTTCGGCTTCGAGCAGCAGCACAACGAGCAGAAGTACAAGCTGTCCTCGCTGGGCTTCAATGCGGCCTGGGATGTCAGCGACACCTTCCGCCTGAAGTTCGATACGCACAGCACCAAGTCCAGCAGCCTGCCCAATGATCCGATGACCGGCGGCGGCTCGACCTACTTCTCCATCGCCGGCACCAACAACTGCACCGACGGCCCGTACTGCGGCGGTAACTGGGCGCAGGTGCTGCAGTTCAACAACGGCCTGCCGCTGGGGTCGCGCACCTGGTATCCGACCACCGCGGATTCGGTGGCCAACACCAATGGCGTGGTCAACCCGGATTTCCCGGCCCAGCAGATTGGTTCGCAGGTGCTGCGCATCAACTCGCAGAAGCAGGAAACCGAGGTCAAGCAGGGCCGCATCGACGGTGAGTGGGACTTCGACAATGGCCGCTTCTCGTTCGGCCTGGATTCGTCGAAGGTGACCATGCATCGCCAGCAGGCGACCGAAATGTACGCAACGCTCGGCGACTGGGGCGTGGCCAACACCGGCAACGAGCCGGGCCTGCAGGATCTGCTGCGTCCGGTCAGCATCATCGGCATGTTCGACGACTGGAGCGCCAATGGTGCGGCGCCGGGTGCGTGGATGGGCGATGCCAGCGCCGGGGCGCGTTGGGCCAATGGTTTCTACGGCGCCAGCAACCGGGTCAATCCGCAGTTGGCGGCCGACAATGAAATCCGCGAGAACACCCGCGCGGCCTATGCGCAGATCGAACTGCAGGGCGAGTTGGGCGGCATGCCCACCAACACCCGCATCGGCGTGCGTTACGAGCGGACCAAGGTGGTGTCGACCTCGGCGGTGGCCATTCCCAATGCCATCCAGTGGCAGGCCAACAACGACTTCCGCATCCTGCGTTCGGCCGAAGTGCAGCCCTTCAGCGAGAAGACCAGCTACAGCTACCTGCTGCCGAACCTGGACTTCAGCATCGACCTGACCGATGAGTGGAAGGCGCGCGCGTCCTTCAGCCAGACCATCGCGCGTCCGCCGTACGGCAACCTGTACGCCGGCCCGAACCCGAACCAGCCCACCGGTTCGATCCTGGTCAATCCGTCCACCCGCGCCGGCGGCGATGCGCAGAACCCGGCCCTGCAGCCGCTGGAATCGAACAACTTCGATCTGGCGCTGGAGTGGTACTTCGCCGATGCGAGCTACATCTCGGCCACGTACTGGAACAAGTCGGTCGACAACTTCATCGGCAACACGGTGGTGCGCGAGAACCTGTACGGCCTGACCGATCCGACCTCCGGCCCGGATGCGCAGGCGGCGCTGGACTTCCTGACCAGCCAGGCCTGCGTGGATCAGGTCACCGCCGCCGGCAACGACGTCGACTCCGGCTGCTCGGCCAACGACACCGCGCTGTTCACCGCACTGGCGATGCTGCGCAACGAAGGCGCCACCGGCGGCCTGGATGCCTATGACGGCAGCTCGGCGCAGGTGCTGACGATGGAAAACACCTACGACCTGGTGGGCGAGGCGGACGACCCGCTGTACCTGTTCGACGTCAACCGTCCGGTCAACCAGAACAAGGCCAAGCTGCACGGCTGGGAAGTGGGTGGCCAGTACTTCTTCGGTGACACCGGCTTTGGCGTGTTCGCCAACTACACCAAGGTCAATGGCGACGTCGGCTTCGACAACACCGTGCTGGAGCGCGATCAGTTCGCCCTGCTCGGCCTGAGCGACACCGCCAACGTGATGCTGATGTACGAAAAATACGGCTGGTCCGCGCGCCTGGCCTGGAACTGGCGTGACGAGTACCTGATTGCGGCCAACCAGAACGGCTCCAACCGCAACCCGTTCTACGTGGAGGAGTACAAGCAGTTCGACCTGAGCGTGAACTACGCGTTCAACGATGCCTGGTCGGTGGGCTTTGAAGCCATCAACTTCACCGGCGAGGACGTGCGCTGGCACGGCCGCTCCAAGAAGCAGGTAATCAAGCTGGTCGACCAGAGTCCGCGTTACATGGTGGGCGTGCGCTACAAGTTCTGACGATGCAACAAGGGGTCATCCCGGGGGACAGGGACCGCTGCGGGGGCAGCGGTCCCTTTCTTTTGCCGGCGCCGGTGATTCGTCACGCCGGAGATTGCGGCGGTGTGCCTTTTCTTCCCGCGGCAAAAAGCGCATAACGCGCCTAATCGAATCAAACCACGTCTTTCCGAATACTTCATGGCCAGACACGAACTGCTCAACAATGTCGCGCACCAGCAGCTGCGCGTGGTCACCCGCTTTGGCCGCGAATACGGCGACGACGTCGGCATGGTCAGCGCCTACCCGACCGAGTTCGCCGAACTGCAGCGCGAATATCCGATCTTCCTGCGCAAGGATCGCCAGGATGGGCACTGGCAGGCGGTGGCCCTGCTCGGTTTCGAGGCGCACGAGAACCTGTTCGTGCAGGACGGCCGCTGGAACGCTGCCTACCTGCCAGGCGCGATCGCCAAGGGGCCGTTCCTGATCGGCTTCCAGGAGCAGCGCATCGACGGCGAGCTGCGACGCGAGCCGGTCATCCATGTGGATGTGGAGCATCCGCGCGTGAGTTTCAGCGAAGGCGAGGCGGTGTTCCTGCCGCACGGCGGCAACTCGCCGTACCTGGAGCACATCAGCGGCGTGCTGCGCGGCCTGCGCGATGGCCTGGAGGCGGCGACCGCCATGTACGCGGCCTACGACGCGCTCGGGCTGATCCAGCCAATGAATCTGGAATTGCAGTTGGACACGCAACATCGCGTCAGCCTGGCGGGGTTGCATGGCATCGATCGGGATCGGCTGGCGGCGCTGGATGCCGATCAGCTGCACGGCCTGCACCGCAGCGGCTATCTGGAAGGCGTGTACTTGCTGCTGGCGTCGCTGCACAACCTGCGCCGGCTGATGGCGGAGAAACAGCGCCGGCTGCGCCAGGCGGAGGCGGCCTGAGGCATGTTCGACACCTTGCCGCCGCTGCCCGAACGGGCCGACTGCACGCCTGACAGCTTGCCGCTGGAGACGTTGCTGGCGGCGGGTGAACCGGTGGTGCTGCGCGGCCTGGCGCGCGACTGGGGCCTGGTGCGCGCGGCGGATTCGATGGCGTCATCGATGGACTATCTGCGCCGGCACTACAACGGCGAGCCGGTGACGTATTCCTGGGGCGGGCCGGAGATTGCCGGCCGTCCGTTCTACCGCGAGGACTTCAGTGCGTTGAACTGCGAAGTTCGCCGCAGCCATCTGGATCAGGTGCTGGCCGAGATCAGCGCGCACGCCGACGATGCGCAACCGCCTACCTACTACGTGGCCTCGTTGCTGGTGGACAGCCGCTTCCCCGGCATGCGCGCGGACAACGATCTGGATCTGGCGCGCCAGGGCGTGCAGGCGCCGCCGAGCATCTGGATCGGCAACCGCGTCACCGCGTCGTGCCACTACGACGCCTTGAACAACATTGCGGTCTGCGTGGCCGGCCGTCGCCGCTTCACCCTGCTGCCGCCCGCGCAGATCCACAACCTGTATCCGGGGCCGCTGGAACCCACGCCGGGTGGACAGGCGGTGAGCGTGGTGGATTTCGCGCAGCCGGATCTGCAGCGCTATCCACGCTTCGCCGACGCCATGGCCCACGCGCGCACGGCGGTGCTGGAACCCGGCGATGCGATCTTCATGCCCAGTCTGTGGTGGCATCACGTGCAGGGGCTGGAACCGTTCAACGTGCTGGTGAACTACTGGTGGAGCAGCGTGCCCGCGTATCTGCCTTCGCCGATGCAGGCGCTGTACCAGGCGCTGTGGACGCTGCGCGATCGGCCGGAGCGCGAGAAGCAGGCCTGGCGCGAAGTCTTTGATTACTACGTGTTCGGGCCGGCCGAACTGGCGGGCGCGCATCTGCCGCCCGCTGCACGCAACGTGCTGGGGCCGGTGGATGAAGCCATGGCGCGGCAGTTGCGCGCCATGTTGATCGGCAAACTCAATCGCTGAGGAAGGACCATGGAGCAGGGCAGGGTACGCAAGGTGGTGATTGCGGGTGGTGGCACCGCCGGCTGGCTGGCCGGCGCGGCGCTGGCGCATCAGTTCCGCGATCTGCTGGACATCACCCTGCTCGAATCCGAGCAGATCGGCACGGTGGGCGTGGGCGAGTCGACCGTGCCGCCGATCCGCAATTTCCACCGCTTCCTGCAGATTGACGAGCAGGAGTTCCTGCGCGCGGTGGCCGGTACGTTCAAGTTGTCGATCTCGTTCGAGAACTGGCGCCGGCACGGCGATCGCTACATCCATCCGTTCGGCATCACCGGGCAGAGCACGCTGGTCTGCGCCTTCCATCATTTCTGGCTGGACAGCCTGCGCCGCGGCATGTCCTCGGATTTGGGCGACTACTGCCTGGAAACGCTGGCCTCGCGCGAGGATCGTTTCGATCTGCCGCAGCAGCCGCAGGTCAATTATTCGTATCACCTGGACGCAGGCCTGTATGCGCGTTTCCTGCGCCAGCGCGCCGAGAGCCATGGCCTGAAGCGGGTCGAAGGCAAGATCCGCGAGGTGCGCCAGCATCCGGACAGCGGTTTCGTGCAGGCGCTGGTGCTGGAAGATGATCAGGTGATCGAGGGCGATCTGTTCATCGACTGCACCGGCTTCCGCGGCCTGCTGATCGAGCAGACCTTGAAGACCGGCTACGAGGACTGGCACCAGTGGCTGCCGGCGGATCGCGCGGTCGCGGTGCAGACCGAGCCAGTGGGCCCGCCGGTGCCGTATACGCGCGCGATTGCGCACCAGGCCGGCTGGCGCTGGCATATCCCGCTGCAGCATCGCGTCGGCTGCGGGCTGGTGTACGCCAGCAAGCACATGTCCGATGACGAAGCCACGGCCAAGTTGCTGCATGACGTGGGTGCACCGCCGATCCGGGATCCGTGGCGCGTGCCGTTCCGCAGCGGCCGCCGCCTGAAAGCCTGGAACAAGAACGTGGTGTCGCTGGGCCTGGCCAGTGGTTTCATCGAACCGCTGGAATCCACCAGCCTGCATCTGTCGATGACCGCGATCGTGCGCTTGATCGAAGCCTTCCCCAATGAGGGCATGCCGTCGGCGTTGATCGAACAGTTCAACGAGACCAGCCGCAAGGAGATGGAGCATGTGCGCGACTTCATCATCCTGCATTACCACGCCAACCAGCGCGATGAACCGATGTGGCAGGCCTGCCGCGAGATGGAGCTGCCCGACTCGCTGTCGATCCGCCTGCGCGCCTGGCGCGAACGCGCGCATGCCTGGCAGGGCGCCAACGAATTGTTCCGCGTGGATTCGTGGACGCACGTGATGTGGGGGCAAGGTCTGATGCCGGAACAAGCGCATCCATTGGCGCGCGCGCTGCCGGATGCCGAGCTGCAGCGCTTCCTCACCGGCGTGCGCGAACCGCTGCAGCGGGCGGTGGCGAAGATGCCTTCGCAGCAGGATTTCATCACCCGCTACTGCGCGGCGCCCGCGGCGGTCTGGGGATCGCGGCCGCGGACGGTCAGCGCATGAGCGCCATAGCCATGCTTGTGGGGGGATTATCGGCCGGCTGCGTCGCGGGAAACCGCCGCCAAGATCTTGATATGGCAGGGATTCCGCGCCGCAGCATGTAGTCGGCGCCAGTCCTGTATAGAGTGGCGGCATCCTTGGGGAACGACGCCGGGAAGCAGCCGTTGGAGACGCCAAAAGCGCGCACGGCTTTTTTTGGACAGTCGATTGTTAGCGCTAACCTGATTACGGGAACGGGTAGACATGAGTCTTTTTGCTGGCATCGATGCAGGCACGCAAAGCGTCAAGGTGGTGGTGTACGACGCCGCCGCGCGCAGCGTGGTGGCCAGCACCAGTGCACCACTGGAATTGATCAGTGGCGAGGACGGCAGCCGCGAGCAGCATCCCTCCGATTGGGTGCATGCGATGCAGGCCTGCTTTGATCGCATCGACCCGGCCGTGCGCGCGCAGGTGGCCGCGCTGGCGGTATCCGGCCAGCAGCACGGCTTTGTTCCGCTCGATGCACAGGGCCACGTGCTGGCGCCGGCCAAGCTGTGGAACGACACCAGCACCACCGCCGAATGCGCGGCGATCATGCAGGCCGTCGGTGGCGCGGCGCAGACGATTGCCTTGGCCGGCAATCCGATCCTGGCCGGGTATACCGCCTCCAAGCTGCCGTGGACTCGCAAGCATCGACCCGAGGTGTACGCCAAGCTCGCCAAGATCCTGCTGCCGCACGACTACCTCAACTTCATCCTGACCGGAGCGTACTTCTGCGAGTACGGCGATGCCTCCGGTACCGGCTGGCTCGATGTGCGTACCCGTCAATGGTCGAAGGAACTGCTGCAGGCCACCGATGGCGAACGTGATCTGTCGGCCTGCCTGCCACCGATCGCCGAACCGGATGCCCTGTTCGACATCGCGCCGCTGGTCGCCGCGCAACTGGGGCTTGCCACCACCGTCAAGGTGGCGGTGGGCGGCGGCGACAACATGATGGCGGCGATCGGTACCGGCTGCGTCAGCGAAGGCCGGCTGGCGATGAGCCTGGGCACCTCGGGCACGCTGTTCGCCTACGCGGATCGCCCGATCGTCGATGACGCCGGTGCATGGGCGGCGTTCTGCTCGTCCACCGGTGGCTGGTTGCCGCTGATCTGCACGATGAACTGCACCGTGGCCACCGAGCAGGTGGCCAAGCTGTTCGGCTTCAGCACGCGCGAAGGCGATGTGTACATCCAGGCCACGCCGCCCGGCGCCGATGGCCTGTTGATGCTGCCCTTCCTCACCGGCGAGCGCACGCCGGATCTGCCGCTGGGCAAGGGCGTGCTGGCCGGCATGGATACCGACAACATGAGCCCGGCACACTTCTATCGCGCGGCGATGGAAGGCGCCACCTACAGCCTCAAGTACGGCTACGACGCCTTCGTGCGCGCGGGCATGCGCTTCGATCGCATCCTGCTGACCGGCGGCGGCGCCAACAGCGCGGCCTGGCGGCAGATGGTCGCCGACATCTTCGAACTGCCGGTGGAAGCGCCGAAGCAGAGCGAGGGCGCTGCCCTGGGCGCCGCCTTGCAGGCGCTGTGGGCCTTGGGCAACGCGCAGGGCGAGACGACCACGCTGCGTGAACTGGCCGATCGGCACGTCACCACCGATCCGCAGTTGGCCGCCACCCCCGATCCCGACCGCGCCGCCGCCTATCGCGCGTCGTACCAGCACTTCCTGCAGCACTTGCAGGCCGTCACGCCGCTCTATCGCGGCTGAGTTTCCCCACGAACCGAACACAACGAACAACACAGGACTTACCCGCATGAGCACGCAGCCCTTCATCGGCGCCAAGGAATACTTCCCCGGCATCGGCCGCATCCCGTTCGAGGGCCGCGGCTCCGACAATCCCCTGGCCTTCAAGGTCTATGACGCCGACAAGAAGATCGGCGGCAAGTCGATGAAGGATCACCTCAAGTTCGCGGTCTGCTACTGGCACACCTTCTGCAACGCCGGCCACGATCCGTTTGGCCCCGGCACCCGCCATTTCCCCTGGGAAGCCGGTGCGCCGATGGCCACGGCCGAGGCCAAGGTCGATGCGGCCTTTGAACTATTCACCAAGCTCGGCGTGCCGTACTGGTGCTTCCACGATATCGATCTGGCGCCGGACGCCGACGACATCGGCCAGTACGAGAAGAATCTCAAGCACATGGTGGGCCTGGCCAAGCAACGCCAGGACGCCACCGGCATGAAGCTGCTGTGGGGTACGGCCAACCTGTTCTCGCATCCGCGCTACATGAACGGTGCATCGACCAACCCGGACTTCAACGTGGTCGCGCGCGCGGCGGTGCAGGTCAAGAACGCGCTCGACGCCACGGTCGAGCTGGGCGGCGAGCATTACGTGTTCTGGGGCGGCCGCGAAGGCTATGCCTCGTTGGTCAACACGCAGATGAAGCGCGAGGTGGATCATTTCGCCCGCTTCCTGACCATGGCGCGTGACTACGGCCGCAGCATCGGTTTGAAGGGCAACTTCCTGATCGAACCCAAGCCGATGGAGCCGATGAAGCACCAGTACGACTTCGACAGCGCCACGGTCGCCGGCTTCCTGCAGCAGCACGGCCTGGAAAAGGACTTCAAGCTCAACATCGAAGCCAACCATGCCACCTTGTCCGGCCACACCTTCGAACACGATCTGCAGGTGGCCTCGGATCACGGCCTGCTCGGCAGCATCGACGCCAACCGTGGCAATGCGCAGAACGGCTGGGATACCGATCAGTTCCCGGTGGATCTGTACGACACCGTCGGCGCGATGATGGTGGTGCTGCGCCAGGGCGGGCTGGAAGGTGGCCTGAACTTCGACGCCAAGGTGCGCCGTGAATCCACCGACATGGAAGATCTGTTCATCGCCCACATCGGTGGCATGGATTCGTTTGCGCGCGGCCTGGAAGTCGCGCACGCGCTGCTCAACGATTCACCCTGGGAAAAGTGGCGCACGGAGCGCTATGCCAGCTTTGACAGCGGCGCCGGCAAGGACTTTGCCGACGGCAAGCTGGCCCTGACCGATCTGCATGCGCTGGCCAGCAAGGCCGGCGAGCCCAAACAGATCAGCGGCAAGCAGGAGCGTTACGAGAATCTGATCAACCAGTACCTGCTGCGTTGATCCCGCGGTGGCAGGCGTCCATGCCCGCGCGCTTCTCCCCGCCGCGGGCGTGGACATCAAGCCAGGGTGGGCGACACTCCGGTGTCGCCCACTCTCATCGCCGCCGCGGCGGCGATGCCACCGAATCGCGCACCACCAGGCGGTGCGGCACCACGTGATCGGCCAGCACGCGCGTGCCGGGATCGTTGCGGCGGATGGCGCGCAGCAGCACATCGACCGCCGTGCCGGCCATGCTGGCGATGGGCTGGTGGATGGTGGTCAAGGCCGGCCAGACGGTGGTGGCGGCCGAGCTGTCATCAAAGCCGACCACCGACAGATCCCGCGGCACATCCAGCCCGCGCCGGTGCGCCACCGAAATGACCGCCGCGCCCATGTCGTCATTGCTGGCGATGATTGCGGTGGGCGGATGACGCTGGGTGAGCAGCTTCTCGGTGGCCTTCAGGCCGGAGCGGTAGGTGAACTCGCCGGGTTGCACGAGCGCCGGATCGATCGCGATGCCGGCCTCGCCGAGCGCGGCAACAAAGCCGTCGTAGCGATGGATGCTGGCGCTCAGATCCGGCCGCCCCTTGATGAAGCCGATGCGGGTGTGGCCGTTCTCGATCAGGTACTCGGCCATTTCCTTGCCGGCGCGGAAGTCATCGATGCGCACGCACGACACATCCTCGTTGTAGCGCCCGGAGGAGATCGCCACCGCCGGCAAGCCGGCGCGCACGAACTCGCTGATCGCCGCACGCGATTCGCACAGCGGCGGCGGCAGGATCACCGCGTCGGCACGCTTGATCAGGGCCCGCGCGGCCTTGCGTTCGGAAGCCGGGTCGAGGTCATCCCAGTAGTCGATCACCAGCTGGATGGCCGTGCGCGAGGCCACACGGAGCACGCCTACCAGCAGTTCGCGCAGGTAGGCGCCGCTGGGGTTGGTGTAGATCAGGGCGATGCGGGTCTGCTGGGCGGCGGCAAGCGAACTGGCGGCCAGGTTGGGCGTGTAGTCCAGCTCGCGCACCGCGCGCAGCACGCGCTCGCGGGTGTCTTCGCGTACCCGCGCCTGGCCGTTGACCACGCGCGACACCGTCATCGGCGATACGCCGGCGCGCTTGGCCACCTCGTCGATGGTCACGCTGCTGCTCTTGCGACGGACCGATTTCTTCGGGGTTTCCAAGGTCGGATCCTTTGGTCTGCGTCAGGCCGTCGGCCGCTCGGCCGCGATGCCTGTTGTTTTCATGGGGGTTGAAACCAATGCGCCGCCCAAGCAAATCAGTGCGACTGTCAGACCCGATGGTACCGCCAAGCCTGCACTCGCACGACGCTGGCGGTGCGATCCCGTGGCGCGCGGCAGTTCGGCGGCTGGGCGCATGGCTGGTGCCGATGGCGATGTTGCTCATGGCCGCGCCAACCATGGCGCAGACGCCCGCGCCAGCCCCCGCCTTGCTGGATGCGTTGTTCCAGGATCACGCGGTGCTGCAGCGCGATCAGCCCATTCGTGTCTGGGGTCAGGCGCAGCCGGGACAGCGCGTGGCCGTGCAGCTGGCAGGCCGGCGCACCGATGCCCGGGCGGACAGCCAGGGTGCGTGGCAAGCCAGCCTGCCGGCGCTGCCGGCGGGCGGACCCTACACGCTCAGTGCCAGCAGCCACGGGCAGGAACAGCACGCGGGCGATGTGTTGATCGGCGATGTCTGGCTGTGCAGCGGCCAGTCGAACATGGAACTGCCGGTCTGGCGCACGCTCGATGCCCGTTCGGAAATCGCCGGCGCCAGCAATGACCATATCCGCCTGCTGAGCGTGCCGCAGCAGGGCGCCGCGGCGCCTCTGGCCAGCTTGCCGCGAGACGTGCGCTGGCAGCCGGTGACGCCGGACAGCGTGCGCGAGTTCTCCGCCGCCTGTTACTACTTCGCGCGCGAGCTGCAGAAGAGCGTCGGTGTTCCGATGGGCCTGATCCACGCGTCCTGGGGCGGCTCGCGCATCCAGGCGTGGATGAGTGGCCAGGCGCTGCAGCGTGTCGGCGGCTACGAGGAAGAACTGGCGGTGCTGGATCGCTACGCCCGCGATCCCATCGACGCCATCAACGACTGGGGGCAACTGTGGCAACGCTGGTGGAGTCGGCAGCCCGGCGTCGCCCACGATGACAGGCCGTGGTCGGTCACCGGCATCCCGGCCGGCGACTGGCAACCGGCGCCGGATGCGCTGGGCGCATGGGAACATTGGGGCGTGCCGGCGCTGGCGGACTTCAACGGCATGCTCTGGTACCGCGCGAGCATGCAGCTGAGCGCGCAGCAGGCCGCGCAGGCCGCGGTGCTGGTGCTTGGGCCGGCCGACGAGATCGACATGAGCTGGGTGAACGGCCGCGCGGTGGGCAGCACCTATGGTGCGGACGGTGATCGCGAGTACCGATTGCCGGCCGGACTGCTGCATGCCGGTGAGAACGCGGTGGTGGTCAACGTGCTGGACACCTGGCGCGACGGCGGACTGGCCGGTCCGGCGAGCCGGCACCGGCTGCGCCTGGCCGATGGCACGCAGGTGCCGCTGCAGGCGTGGCGCTATCGGCGCATGTCAGCGGAGTTCGCTTCGCCGCCACGTGCGCCCTGGCAGACGGCGGGCGGAATGTCGACGCTCTACAACGGAATGATCGCGCCACTGGGCGCGCCGGGGCTGCGCGGCGTGCTCTGGTACCAGGGCGAATCGAACACCGGCGAGGCCGCGCACTACGCCGCGCTGTTGCGCGCGCTGCGCAGCGACTGGCGCGGTCGCTTCGGCACCGATGTGGCGTGGCTGATCGTCCAGCTCGCCGGCTTCGGCATGCCGCCACAGTCCGCCGGCGACAGCGACTGGGCCAGCCTGCGTGAGGCGCAACGCCAGGTGGCCGACGAGGATCCGCGCAGCGGCCTGGTCGTGGCCATCGATATCGGTGATCGCTACGACATCCATCCAGGCAACAAGCAGGAACTCGGACGCCGCCTGGCGCGTGCGGCGCGGCACGTGGCGTACGCCGATGCCGCCTCCGCCAGCGGACCGGTGCCGGCGCGCGTGCAGCGCGTGGGGCAGGACATCGTGATCGACTTCGACGGCGTGGAAGGTCGCTTGATCACCTACGGCGCGGAGGAGGTGATGGGCCTGCAGCTCTGCGGCGCCACGACGGGCCATTGCCGTTATGCGCGCGGTTCAATCCGCGATCACCGGCTCATCGTGCCGATCACCGCGGCGACTGACGAACCCGCTGCGGCCTCCGAAGGCATTGCCGCCACCCGCTTGCGCTACTGCTGGGCTGACAACCCGATCTGCAACCTGTTCGATGCGTCGGGGTTGCCGGCCGGTCCATTCGAAGTTCCGTTGCCTTCCGCCATCAAGGGAGAACACACACGATGACCCTGCCACAGGCTGTTGTTCGCATCGCCGCCCTGCTGCTGATGACATTCACCGCGTCGCCGTTGCCGGCGCAGGAACCGGCCGTGGCGAAGTTCGACTGGTTCCAGTACAGCGGTCAGGACGAGGTCTTTGAAACGCTTTTGCCGTCCGGGCACTACCGCAATCCGATCCTGGCCGGCTTCCACGCCGATCCCGCCATCACCCGCGTCGGCGATCGCTATTACCTGGTCAATTCCAGCTTCACCTTCTTCCCGGGCATCCCGGTGTTCGAGAGCACTGACCTGGTCAACTGGAAGCTGCTGGGCCATGTCATTGATCGCCCTTCGCAGCTGGACTTCGACGGCCTGTCGGTGTCGCGCGGTGTGTTTGCGCCGACCATCAGCCATCACGATGGGGTGTTCTACGTGGTCACCACGGCGGTGGACAGCGGCGGCAACTTCATCGCCACCGCCCGCAACCCGGCAGGCCCCTGGTCGGATCCGGTGTGGTTGCCGGGCGTCGAGGGTATTGATCCCTCGCTGTTCTTCGACGATGACGGGCGCGCCTGGCTGATCAACAACGACGTGCCCGCCACAGCACCGCGTTATGACGGTCATCGCGCGATCTGGATGCAGCAAATCGACCTCGCCACGCTCAAGCCGACCGGTCCGCGCCGCGTGCTGCTGGATGGCGGCGTGGATCCTTCCACCAATCCCATCTGGATCGAAGGCCCGCACCTGTTCAAGCACGAGGGCTGGTACTACCTGACCTGCGCCGAAGGCGGCACCGGTCCGCAGCATTCGCAGGTGGTGCTGCGCAGCCGCACGCTCGATGCACCGTTCACGCCTTACGCGCACAACCCGATCCTGACCCAGCGCGATCTGCCCGATGATCGCCCGCATCCGGTGACCAATGCCGGCCATGCGGATCTGGTGCAGACGCCGGGTGGCGACTGGTGGGCGGTGTTCCTGGCCAGCCGCAATTACGATCGCGTGCACTACAACACCGGCCGCGAAACCTTCCTGTTGCCGGTGACCTGGCGCGAGGGCTGGCCGGTGATCCTGGACGCGGGCAAGACGATTCCGTACATCGTTCCCGCTCCAGCCGGCGTGGTGGCGTCGGCGAGCAGCTCCACCGGCAATTTCAGCTGGCGTGACGACTTCGACGCGCGCCCGCTGAAGTCCGAGTGGTACTTCGTGCGCGTGCCGGATCGCGCGTGGGCGGATCTGCAGTCCACGCCCGGCTGGCTGAGCGTGCAGGCGGGCGAAGTCGGTTTGGATACGCTGCACAACCCGCACTTCCTGGCGCGCCGGCAACAGCACACGCGCTTCCAGGCCAGCACCCAGATGGCCTGGCCATCGGCCAATGTGGACGCCGGCCTGGCGGCCTTCCAGAACGAGCAGTACTGGTACGCGCTGGGCATACGCCAACGTGGCGATCGCGGCGAGGTCTATCTGGAACGCAACCGTGGCGGCGTCCGCCAGGTGCTGGCCTCGCAGGCGATCGACCGGCACGCGATTGTGCAGTTGCTGATCAACGCCGACGGTGGCCGCTACGACTTCGGCTTCGACCTCGGCAACGGCGCGCAATGGCTGCAGCGCGACGTCGACGGCAGCGTGTTGAGCACGGACGTGGCCGGCGGGTTTGTCGGCGCCTCGCTGGGGCCGTACGCGATCCTGCGTGCGGCCAGCGGGAACAAGCGCGAGCCGTGACGGCTCAGTCGCGCGGCGGCGACGCCTGGCCTTTCGCCTTCACCGGCACGCGCAGCACGCGCTGGTGCGAGGTGAGGTACAGGGTGCCGTCGTCGCCGAACTCGGCATTCGAAACCGCCGCGCCGGTCAGCAGCCGGCCCAGGCGGGTGCCATCGGCGCGCATCACCAGCAGCCCACCGGGGGCGCTGGCGAACAAGGTGCCGTCTGCCGCGACGGTCAGGCCATCGGGCAGGCCGGCCACTCCTTCGCCGAGCAGATCGCGCGCATTGGCCAGTTCGCGCCGCGCGGTTACTGCGCCGTTCGCGTCCAAGGAGTACACCATCCAGATCGGCTGATCCGGATCGGAGTTGGCCACGTACAGGGTATTGCCGTCCGGTGACAGCGCCACGCCGTTGGGGAAGTGCAGGCCGTCTTCGATCAGGTGCACGCTGCCGTCCGGATCGAGCCGGAACACGCCGCTGAAAGCGAGCTCCCGCAGCGGCGACTTCTCGATGCCAGCAAGTCCATACGGCGGATCGGTGAAGTAGATGCGCCCATCGGCGCGCCGCACCGCATCGTTGGGACTGTTGAAGCGCTTGCCCTGGTAGCGCTCGGCGAGCACGGTCTTCTGCTTGCTGACCGGGTCAAGACGCGCCAGCAGGCGATTGCCGGAGTCGGCCAGCAGCACCGTGCCCGCAGGTTCCGCGAACAAGCCATTGGCGCCCGCCTCGCGCAGGCTGCCGTCGTCCTGGCCGACGAAACCGGAAGGCTTCAACAGCACCTGCAGGCCATCGCGCTGGCTCCAGCGATAGAGCGTGTTGGCGGGCACGTCGGTGAACAACAGCGCCTGCTGGTTGGCCAGCCACGCGGGACCTTCGGACCAGGTGAAACCATCGGCGATCTGCTCGACCTTGGCATCGGCTGCGATTTGCTGGTGGAACTCGGGCAGGTAGGCCTGCAGCGGAGATTCCGTCTTCGTCTCCGTCGCCGCCTCTGTCTCCGGTTTCTCCGCTGACGTCGGTGACGTCGTCGGCGCAGTGGGTTCCTTCGCCGTGCACGACAGTAAGGCGACGGTGAGGCTCAGGGTCAGCAGGCGAACCGGAATACGCAGCATGAGGAATGACCGGAAGACACGGGAAGGCAGATGCTACCGCGACGCGCCGACTCAGGGTGTCGCGGCGACGGTGGGAGGTGGCGCCGCGATGCTGGACGACGTTGTCGCGGATTCGGTCGCCACGCTCAGCACCGCTGCCAGCGCCGGCTTGGGCTGGCGCTGGCGGTCAAACAGCAGCGGATGGTTGGTGCGATGGGGCACTGGATAGTCATTCTTCCACGACATGCCGTCGTGCACGCCCCACAGACTCACCCGCGCAATGACAGCGCGCTTGCGGTGGAAGATCCGGAACAGCTCGGCGTAGCGTTCGGCCAGGCGCTGCTGCACCTCGACAGGCAGCCCCTGCTGATAAGGGTCCAGGTAGCGCTTGAACTCCGGCAACTGGAACTGCTTGTGCGCCATCACCGTGCCAATCACCTGGCCTTCGCGGGTCAGTGGCAGCACGTCCACATCCAGCTCGGTAATCATCACCTTCAGGCCGAGTGCGGCGTAGGCATCGATCGCGGCTTCGATATCGGCGGTGGCTGGATAGTTCAGGCCCCAATGCCCCTGCATGCCGATGCCGTCGATGCGGATGCCCGCGGCCTGCAGCTTCCTGACCATGCGCACGATGCCGTCGCGCTTCTCCGGTCGCCAGGCGTTGAAGTCGTTGTAGTACAGCTCGGTGCCGGGCGCGTATTGCTGGGCAAAACGGAAGGCCTGCTGCACCAGCAGATCACCATCGCCTACCGCACGCACCCAGCTGGTGTCGCGGTAGCTGCCGTCGTCGTCGATCACTTCGTTGACCACGTCCCAGGCGTCGACGCGGCCGGCATAGCGTCCAGCCACTTTCTCGATGTACTGGCGCATGCGCTCGATCTGCGCATCGCGCTGGTTGGGCTGGCCGTTGGCGTCGCGGAAGAACCAGTCCGGGGTCTGGTTGTGCCAGACCAGCGTGTGCCCGACCACGAACAGCCTGCGCTTGCGGCCAAACTCCACGAAGGCGTCGGCGGCGCTGAAGTCCCAGCGATCCTGCTGTGGATGCAGCACCTCGGCCTTCATGACGTTCTCGGCGGTGATGGCGTTGAAATGCCGCTCCAGCAGTTTCAGTGAGGCCGGGTCGCGGCCACGGAC
Organism: Pseudoxanthomonas indica; assembly: GCF_900167565.1. NCBI lineage: Bacteria > Pseudomonadati > Pseudomonadota > Gammaproteobacteria > Lysobacterales > Lysobacteraceae > Pseudoxanthomonas > Pseudoxanthomonas indica. The sequence continues at coordinate 1,537,803 of NZ_FUZV01000001.1, read as the reverse complement.
GATGTCGTCGTTCACCGCCACGCCGACCAGGAAGTCGTCGCGGAAACTCGCCTTCAGGCTGTTCGCGGCGTCGCGCGCGTGCAGTGGTGCGGCCAGCAGCATGAGCATCACGATGGCCCAGGCGCTGCGCCGCTGGCAGGAAGCAGTAGAAGTCATCGCACGCAGCCTCCGGCCATCCCGGCGTCAGTTGACCGAGGTCGTGCGCACATAGCGGCGCAACCATTTCATCGCCGGACGTTCGCGGCCGTTCTCGCGCAATAGGGCCGCGCCTTCCTTCTCGCGCCACAGGCCCGGGCGATAACCCCACATCGTCACCCCGCGCACACCGGGATGTTCCCAGAACACCGGGAACACCCGCTGGTAGCTGGCCAGTTGCTCGTCATCGCTGAGGCCATCGATGTCCATCTCGGTCACGTAGATCGGCAGGCCGGTGGCGGCCAGTGCATCCAGGTTGGCGCGATGGATGTCCATCGGCCATTCGGTGGTGGTGGCGAAGGAATGCGCCTGCACGCCGACGCCGTCGACCAGCTTTTCCTTCTGCAGCAGGGCGATTATCTCCAGGTAGGTGCGGGTGTTCTCGGGCTTGTTGGTGATGTTGTAGTCGTTGATCAGCAACCGCGAATGCGGGAAGTAGTGGCGGCCCAGGCGGAATGCCTCGATCACCCAATCCCAGCCGGTGGCGCCATTGCCGCCCAGCGCGGCGATGTAGTGGCCACCACCTTCGTCATCCTTGCTTGGCGGATCATTGAGCGGCTCGTTGACCACTTCCACGTAATCCAGCTGCGGGTAGCGCGTCGCCACGGCGGCAAACCATTCTTCGATTTCCTCGCGCTGCTCGGCCACCGGCAGCGTCTTGATCCACTCCGGCTGCTGGTTGCCCCAGATCATCACGTGCATCTGGAAGGGGAAGCCGTGCTGCTTGGCGTAGTGGTACTGGGCATCCAGCTGCGACCAGTCCATGCGGTCGCGCTCGGCTTCCACTTCGCCCCACTTGCCGGCATTTTCCGGCGTCACCTTGTTCCAGTAGCGGTTGAACCTGGGCGCCTGTGCATCGCCATAGGCGCTGCCGAGAAACTTCGGCTGGTGTTTGGCCAGTGGACCGGCCGATGCGGACGCGGCCAGCACCGACAGTGCGGCGGCAAGGAGGAGGGCAACGTGCTTGGGCATGGCGATCCCCGGGGCTGGAGCCGAGCGGTGGCCATCGAGCAATCCGCGGCCGTGCTCGCTGTTGAGTTGATAGCGCTATCATTATCACAGGCCGGGCCGGGAGCCTTTCTGCACCGCAGCAGGGCCCTGAAAACCCGGAAACTCCGCTTACTTTCGCGCCATTCCGGCCACTGGCTGGCCTGCCTTACGCCACCGCCCGCCGCCATGTTGCTCCGCAGCGTGCGCCGGCAAAAGTGATAGCGCTACCATTCAGTCGTAACGGGTCGGGGTGCCCGGCCGCATCGGTTCCTCCTCGGCCCATGCCGGCGCTTCGTGTGCCGGGTGGGCCGTCTTTTCCTTCCACGCGCGTCATCACTGCCCGCCAGACCAGCGAGAATCCGCGCAATCCGCACCACCACTCCAGGAACATCGCGCCCATGTCCCATGCCGCTTCGGAAGTCCTGTCGGTCCGCGAAAAACTCGGCTACAGCCTGGGCGATCTCGCGGCCAACCTGATCTTCCAGACGCTGATCACCTACCTGGCGTTCTTCTACACCGATGTCTACCGGCTGCCGGCGGCCACCGCCGCCACGATCATCTTCATCGTCGGCCTGCTGGGTGCGTTCGTCTTCACGCCGCTGATCGGCATCCTGGCCGACCGCACCAATACCCGTTGGGGCAAGTTCCGCCCGTGGATCCTGTGGACGGCCATTCCGTTCGGCGTGCTGTCGCTGCTGGCATTCTCAACGCCGGAGCTCGGCGAACGCGGCAAGGTGGTCTACGCGTTCACCACCTACACCTTGCTGGTGTTCGTGTACGCCTCCAACAACCTGCCGTACTCGGCCCTCAGCGGCGTGTTGACCGGCAACATGACCCAGCGCAACAGCCTGTCGGCGTATCGCTTCGTGGCGGTGATGATCGCGCAGTTCATCATCCAGGCGCTGCTGCTGCCGCTGGTGCTGATCCTGGGCGAGGGCGATCGCGTGCGCGGCTTCGAGCAGGTGATGACCGTGTTTGCCGTGGTCGGCACGCTGTTCTTCCTGATCACGTTCTTCACCACGCGCGAGCGCATCGTGCCCACCGCCGAGCAATCGTCCGGGGTGATGCAGGATCTGCGCGATCTGATCCACAACCGTCCCTGGCAGCTGATGCTGGCGCTGACCATCCTGGTCTTCATCAACCTGGCGCTGAAGGGCGGCATGTATGTGTACTACTTCCAGTACTACCTCAGCGAGCCGGCGCTGGCCGCGTTCCTGCACGACATCGGCTTCGAGCGCTTCATCGCCGGTCTCAACGGCCTGCTGAGCAGCGCCGGCCTGACCGGATTCCAATGGCCCAAGGACGCGCCCACCTCGGCCTTCAGCCTGTTCAATGCCGGCGGCATCCTCTGCATGATCCTGGGCATCGGTTTCTCGCGCCCGTTGGCGGATCGCTTCGGCAAACGCGATGTGTTCGGCGGCGCGTTGTTTGTTTCCACCTTGTTCCTGCTGGCGTTCCTCTGGTTCCCGCCCACCACCATCGGGGTCATCTTCGTCTCCTTCATGCTGCACGGTTTCAGCTACGGCATCACCATCCCGCTGCTGTGGGCGATGATCGCCGACGTGGCGGACTACTCGGAGTGGAAGAACCGCCGCCGTGCCACCGCGATCATCTTCTCGGCGATGCTGTGCGGACTGAAGATCGGTCTGAGCGTGGGCGGCGCGCTGGTCGCCGGCATCCTGGCGCACTACGGCTACCAGGCCGGCGCTGCGACCCAGTCGCCAGAAGCCGTGCAGGGCATCCGCATGACCGTGAGCCTGTATTGCTCGCTGCCCTTCCTGGTGGCGGTCGGACTGCTGTTCTTCTACAAAATCGACAAGCGCATGGAAGAGCGCATCGAACGCGAGCTTGACCAACGCCGCCTGCAGTCCGGAGCCCCGGCATGACGACACCCTCCGCCACCGACGCCGGTGACGCCGCCGCTGCGGCGCCACCGGAAGCAGAAGTCCTTCCCGGCGCCGAGCAAATCCAGGCGCTCAAGGCGCGCGAGATCTCCGCGCCGCTGCTGACCCACCTCTACACCGCCGATCCGTCGGCGCATGTGTTCGAAGGCAAGGTCTACATCTACCCGTCGCACGACATCGATGCCGGCACGCCGTTCGACGATGAAGGCGGCCATTTCGGCATGCAGGATTACCACGTGCTGTGCCAGGACTCGCCCACCGGGCCGGCGCGCGACTGTGGCCTGGCCCTGCACGTGCGCGACGTGCCGTGGGCGGATCGGCAGATGTGGGCGCCCGATGCGGCCAGCAAGGACGGACGCACCTACCTGTACTTTCCGGCCAAGCGCGCCGACAACCGGTTCCATATCGGCGTGGCGGTCGCGGACCGGCCGGAGGGGCCGTTCACCGCGGAAGCCGAACCGATCGCCGGCGCCTACTCGATTGATCCGGCGGTGTACGCGGACGACGATGGTGAGTACTACCTGTACTTCGGCGGCTTGTGGGGTGGCCAGCTGCAGAAGTACCGCGACAACGTCTACGACGCCCGGCAGGTCGAACCGCCGCCCGATGCGCCGGCGCTGGGCGCGCGGGTAGCGCGATTGAGCGCGGACATGAAAGCCCTGGCCGAGCCCACCCGAGAAGTAGTGATCCTCGATGAACACGGGCAACCGCTGCTGGCCGGCGATCACGAGCGCCGCTTCTTTGAAGGCCCGTGGCTGCACCGGTACGCAGGCAAGTACTACTTCTCCTATTCGACCGGCAACACCCATCTGCTGTGCTACGCCGTGGGCGACAGTCCCTATGGTCCCTTCCACTATCAAGGCGTGATCCTGACCCCGGTGCTGGGCTGGACGACGCATCACTCAATCTGCCAGTTCGACGGCAAGTGGTACCTGTACTATCACGACTCCCTCCATTCCGGCGGTGTCACCCACTTGCGCACAGTCAAAGTCACCGAACTGCATCACGACGCGAACGGCCGCATCCAGACGATCCACCCCTATGGCGAGTGAGTCGCGCGCGGGAACGCCGCGCTACGACGCGATGGCGCCGATAGCGGTGGGTCCACTCGTGCACTTGGCAGCCGGCGATCTGCAGGTGGATCTGGCACCGCAGGCCGGTGGCCGCATCGCGCAGATCCACGTCGACGGCATCGAACAGTTGATCGGCCCCGAAAGCGGGCGCCTCGATGCGATCCAATGGGGCTGCTATCCCATGTTGCCGTGGGCCGGCCGCATCCGCGAAGGGCGCTTCCACTTTGAAGGCCGCAACTGGCAGTTGCCGATCAACATGCCGCCCCACGCCCTGCACGGTCTGGGCTATGCGCTGCCTTGGACGCTGGATGCCAGCACCGATGACAGCGCCGAACTGTCGCTGCACCTGCCGCAGGATCCAGGCTGGCCGTTCGGCGGCATCGCCCGCCAGCGCCTCACCCTGCGCGATCGCCAGCTGCACCTGCATCTGTCATTGCAGGCGGGTGAACAGGCCATGCCGGCGGTCATCGGTTGGCATCCGTGGTTCCGCAAGCCCGACCAGCTGATCTTCGACGCCCCGCTGTACTACCCGCGCGACGCGCACGGCATGGCCACGCTGCCGCTGGCACCGCCACCCCTGCACCCGTGGGACGACTGCTTCCTCGGGCCCGCAGAGGTGGTGCTGCTGCGCGGAAACCAGCGGTTGCAACTGACCTCGGACCAGCAGCACTGGGTGGTCTACGACGCGCCCGCGCATGCGACCTGCGTCGAGCCGCAGACCGGCCCGCCCGATGCCTTCAACCTGACCCCGCACGTGCTGGCGACCGGTGAGGTGCTGGCGATGGAGTTCCTGTTCGACTGGCGTCAGCCCGGGTCTTCAGCCGACGCATGAAAAAACTGCTGCTGGCCGGCCTGTTCGTCTTTTCGATCTGGCGGGTTCCGGCGCAGGCATGCAATCAACCGCTGGCGGCCTGCTTCCAGGGGGTCGAGGGTGGCTTCGCCCTCATCGCCGAGGGCCGGCCAGCGGACGTCGTGGTGGAGGCCACGGCCGATCCGGCCGTGCAGCACGCCGCAGAAAGTTTCGCCGCGGACCTGCAGCGCGTCGGCGGCCAGCCCGCGCGCCGTATCGCGGACATGCACCAGGCGCGCGGCAGTGTCGTGATCGTGGGCGTGCTCGGGCAGAGCGCGCTGATCGATCAACTGGTGAAGGCGCGCAAGCTGGCCGTGGCCGACCTGGCAGGGCAGTGGGAAGGCTACCGCCAGATCGTGATCGACCAGCCCGTGCCCGGTATCGAACGCGCTCTGATCGTGGTGGGTTCGGATCGGCGTGGCGCCGTGTTCGGTTTGTATGACCTCTCGGAAAAGATCGGCGTCTCGCCCTGGCACTGGTTCGCCGACGTGCCGGTGCGGTTGCAGCGCAATGTCTACCTGGTCGGCGGCAGCGCAGGCGACCACCCTCGGGTGAAATATCGCGGCTTCTTCATCAATGACGAAGAGCCGGCCTTCGGCGACTGGGCCAAGCAGAACTTTGGTGGCTACAACGCACGGATGTACGCGCATGTGTTCGAACTGCTGCTGCGCCTGAAAGGCAATACCTTGTGGCCGGCGATGTGGCCGCCCAAGGCGTTCAACGACGACGATCCGCAGAACATCGTCCTGGCCGACGCGATGGGCGTGGTCATGGGCACCTCCCACCATGAGCCGATGACCCGCGCGCACGACGAGTGGCATCGCCATACGGAGCAGGGCGTCACCGGCGGCAAATGGGACTACGGCAGCAACGCGGCCCACCTGCGCACCTTCTGGCGTGGCGGCATCGAACGGATGGTCAGCAAGGGCCACGGCCAGGCTTACGACAGCCTGGTCACCGTGGGCATGCGCGGCGATGGCGACGAGGCGATGCAGGAAGGCACCGCGACGCAGCTGCTGGAAACCATCGTCAGCGACCAGCGTGCGATCATCGCCGACGTGACCGGAAGGCCGGCGCGGGAAACCCCGCAGGTCTGGGCCCTGTACAAAGAAGTGCAGGATTACTACGACCACGGCATGCGCGTGCCGGACGACGTCATCCTGCTGTTCGCCGATGACAACTGGGGCCAGATCCGCCGCCTGCCCACCGATGACAAGCCGCGCGCCGGTGGCTACGGCGTGTACTACCACTTCGACTATGTCGGCCTGCCGCGCAACTACAAATGGCTCAACACCAACCAGAATGAAAAGACCTGGCAGCAGATGGACCTGGCCTATGCACGCGGTGCGCGCGCGCTGTGGATGGTCAACGTGGGCGACATCAAGCCGATGGAATTTCCGTTGAGCTTCTTCCTGCGCCAGGCCTGGAATCCGGAGGCGATGACGGTCGAGGCGATGGCCGCCTTTCCACGCGACTGGGCGGGCGCGCAGTTCGGCGCCGAAGCGGGGCCGGCGATTGGAGCCTTGCTCACCCGCTACAGCCAATATGCCGCGCGCCGGAAGCCCGAACTGATTGATGCGGATAGCTTTCCGCTGGGAGCCACCGACGGCAGGCCGCGCGACGGAGACGCGCTCGACGGCGGCGAGTTCGCCGCGAGGGTGGCCGAATGGGACACGCTGGAACAGGACCTGCTGAAGGTGCGCGCCGGCTTGCGCGACGAGCAACTTCCCGCGTACTTCCAACTGGTCGAACATCCCATCCGTGCGCTGGCCAACCTTCATCGCCTGTACTACGCGGTGGCATGGAACCGCCGGCTGGCAGCGCAGGGTGATCCGCGAGCGAACGCGTTTGCCGATCGCGCGGAAGCGGCGTTCCAGCGCGACGCCGAACTGAAGGCTGAGTACCACGCCATCGGCGACGGCAAGTGGAACGGCATGATGGCGCAGACCCATATCGGCTACAGCGGGTGGCAGCAGCCCGATCACGACGTGATGCCGTTGGTGCGACGGGTGGCTGCGCAGGGAACTGCGCCCATCGAAGTCGAGTTCGCAAGCGCCCTCGATCGCACCTCTTCGGTCGGCAATGGAGTGGATGCACCTCTCGTCATCGAAGCCGCGAAATTTGCCCGCGCCATTCCGGCGGCGGGCCTGCAGTGGCAGGTCGTGCCGAACCTGGGACACAGCAGCGACGCGGTCATCAGCCTGCCGCAAGGCCAGCCACCGACGCGGCAGCAGGACGGCATGCGCCTGGAATACGACCTCGAGCTGGCCGGAGCAGGCGACCTGCACGTGCAACTGCTGCTGGTGCCGACGCTGGATGTCAGCGGCGCCGGTGAACAGCGGATCGGTGTGTCCATCGACCAGGGCCCCATGAGCGTGCTGGGCAGTCGCCTGGTGCCGGCGCCCACCGAAGCCACCACGCAGGAACAGCGCGACTGGAACCGCACGGTGGAGGACAACCTGCGTCGGCTGCAGCTGACCCTGCCCGAGGTGAGCGCCGGTCCCCACACCCTCAAGATCTGGCGGCTGGACGACAACCTGCCCGTGCAGACGCTGGTGGTCAGCCGGCAGCCGTTGCCGGCCTCCCATCCGCGACCGGCGTCGCAGGCCGTGCGGGAATAGGCCGCGCGACGGTCCTGCCGCTTCACGGCGGCGAACTTTTCGCCCGCGACCGAGTCAGAAGGCCACCGGTCCAGAAGGAAAGCCACGATGCGCATTCCGTTCGCAGGTCAACTGGGGATAGCGGCAGGCATGCTCTTGCTGTTGCTTCCTGCGCTGTCATCGGCGCAGCCGCAAGCGGGCGAAGTGGTGATCGAACAGGGCACGCTGCGGGACGAGCAGGGCAACCCGGTGGCTTACGAAATCGGCACGTTGCATGTCCCCGAGAATCGCAGCAAGCCTGGCAGCCGGCTGATTGGCGTGGGCTTCGCCCGCATCCGCGCCCGCCACGCGAGCGAGGCGCCGCCGATCTTCTGGCTGCCCGGCGGCCCCGGCCTCAGTGTGCTGGGCGCGTTTGCCAGCAACGACATGGGCCGCTTGCGCACCTGGCTGGCGCTGGCGAACGTGGCGGATCTGGTGGTGGTCGAGCAGCGCGGCTACAGCGTGCGTGGCGAGCAGTTGCTGGTGCGGCGCGAAGCCGAGGCGCTGGACCAGCCGGCGTCCGTGTCGGCGTCCGCACGCGAGATGAAACGACGCGCGCACGCCGCCATCGCGGCCCATCCGGACAAGGATCTGTCCGGCTACGACATCGGCGCCTTCGCCGATGACGTCGATGCGTTGCGTCAGGCGCTGGGCTACGAACGCATCAGTCTGTTTGGCGGCAGCTTCGGCTCGCAATGGAGTCTGGCGGTGATGCAGAAGCATCCATCGCGCGTGGCCCGTGCGGTGCTGTCAGGCGTGGAGCCGTTGAACAATGGCTACGACATGCCGACGCCGGTGTATGCCGCCTTGCAACGCATGGCGCAGGACGCCGACCGTGATCCCGGCTTGCGGGAAGATCTCCCCGCAGGCGGAATGATGGCGGTCATCCAGGCGCTGCACAATCGATTCGCACGTGGCCCGATCACCACCCAGGTCCGCAACGAAGACGGCAGCCAGACCTCGGTGGTGCTGGGAGCGGAGGATCTGCAACTGGCCTTGCTCGCGCATGCAGCGGAACCGGAAGCCTGGCCTGCGCATCTGCTGGCCGTGTATCGCGGAGACTACGCGCGCTGGGCCCGTGAAGTGATCGAGGATCGCCAGGGCGGAGATTCCATCCTCATCGGCCCGCTGGTCGACAGCAGCCTGGGCGTCACCGCCGAACGCGAGCGCCAGCTGCGCCACGATCCGGCGCTGCCGATGCTGGGAAGATGGAACTTCGAAGCCAATATCGCCTCGGCTCCCGATTGGCCCACGCGCGACATGGGCGATGATTTCCGCACACCGGTGGCCAGCGCCATCCCGGTGGTCCTGGTGCATGGTGACTGGGATACCTCCACGCCCATCGACAACAGCCTGGAGTTGCTTCCCTACTTCCGCCGGGGCCACCTGATACGCGTCCACCGCGGTGGTCACGATGGCGCCATGTATCTGCTGCGCAATGAGCCGGCGGTGCAGGAGGCGGTCTACGGATTCCTGCGCACGGGCAGCACTGAGGGGCTGCCGGAAGAAGTGACCCTGCCGGCGCCCGCTTTCGAGCGACCGGCCGTTGTCAGATAGCGCGCTCGCGATGGGCGCCGTGGGTCGATACGTGAAGAAGGGATGCAACGGACGGCCTTGCCACATTGCAAGGCCGTCTCGCCATTCACCTTAGAACGTCCAGCCCACGCGGGCGTAGTAGAACCCGCCGTTGAAGCCATACGGGGAGTGCACCGGATACTGCGCACCGGCCACGCCGCCCCACGGATTGTCTTCGGGCACTTCGTCGAACAGATTCTGCGCGCCGAGGTTGAAGTAGATGCCCGAGGGCAGCTTCCAGCCCACTTCCGCATCGACGATGAACTTGCTGCCGCTGTAGATCGGCAGGCCGCCATCGGCCGCGGAGATCACGCCGCTGTCCAGGTGATCCTCGTACCAGGAGCCGTAGTAAGCCAGGCGCAGGTTGGCGTGGAAGACCTCGCGCTGGTGGTTGACGCTGAGGTAGCCCTTGGTCTTGGGCAGCGATTCTTCCAGCTTGTACACGCGTGACTCGTTGACGAAGTCGGGGTTGTAGCGATCCACTTCGGTCTTGTTCCAGTTCATCGCCAGCGAGTAGGTGGTGTCGCCGCCGAAGTGATCGCTCTCGTAGCTGCCGACGAAATCCACACCCGAGGTGGTGGTGTCGAAGGAGTTGCCGAAGTAGGTCACCGAGGAAATCGACGCCGCCTCCGGATTGCCCGCCGCCACCAGGGCGTCGCGCTCTTCTTCGGTCAGGTCGAAGTTGGTGCTGAGCGCGATGCGATCCTCCACTTCGATACGGTAGGCATCGATCGTCACCAGCCAGTTGCCGCTGTCCCAGACCATGCCGACCGAATAGTTCTTCGATTCTTCCGGCGTCAGCGGCTGGGCGCCCTTCAACTGGGCGATGGGATTGGTGGGTGGCAAGGTGGCGATGTCGGTCAGGCCGGTGCCGGCGGTGAAAGCCGTGGTGATTTGGCTGGCATTGGCCTGTCCGGGAGTGGGCGCGCGGAAGCCGGTGCTGATCGCGCCACGCAGGGCAAACGTGTCGGTGACATCGAAGCGCCCGGTCAGCTTGCCCTTGGTGGTGCCGCCGAAGTCATCGTAGTCCTCGTGGCGGACCGCCGCGGCGAGCAGGAACTGCTCGGTGAACTGCGCTTCCAGGTCGGCATAGACCGCCCAGTTGGCGCGATCGAAGGTGCCGGCGGTGCGCGGGCTGAAGCCGTTGAAGCCGTTGGAGCCGAGCGCAAAGCCCTGATCGGTCAGCGGACCGATCGCCGTGGACGGACCATCACCGGCCTTGATTTCGAAGCTCTCCTCGCGCCATTCCGCACCGGCGGCCAGACGCAGCGGCTGGGCGGTGAAACTGGTGGCGATGTCATGGGTGATGTCGAAGTTCACGCCCTTCTCGGTCTGCATGTTGCCGCCGGGATGGAAGCGCAGACCGGGCGGTTGGTTGGGACCCAGCGAGGCGTTGATGGTGTTGTAGATCAGGAAGTCGATGTCATTGCGGCCATAGGTGGCGCTGACGTCCCAATGCCAGTCGTCGCTCCACGTGCCCTTGACGCCGCCGACCACCGACAGATCTTCCAGGCTGCCACCAAAGCGCGGAGTGAAGCCGCCGGTGAACATCGACAGGAAGGTGAAGCAGTTGGCCGGCAAGCCCGCGACCTGACCCGCCACGGTGGAGTAGGGAATCAGGTTGCCGTCGCCATCGCGCAAGGCAATGGTCGGGCAGCCACCGGCGCCGGTCAGGTCACCGATGAGCAGGGTCTCGCCGCCATCGTTGGTGTACACGCCGGAGCGTCCGGCGGGGTCGCGGTAATAGAAGCCGCCATCGACTTCGCGCTTGGCGTAGTTGCCGAACAGATAGAAGTCGGCGCTGTCGCCGGAGATGCCCAGGTTGGCGACGAACTTGAAGTCGTCGTTGACCTTCGGCGAACCCCAGATCTGCACCGGATCGCGCACGCCCGGATAGCCGGCGGCAATGTCCGCCGCGGCGTCGTCGCGTTGCACGCTGCGCGAGGTGTCATCGGCCTTGCGCCATTCGGCGGTCAAGGTGGCGTAGCCGCGCGAAGTCAGCGGCAGACCGACCTGTGCCGAGTACTGGGTGGTGAAGCCATCGCCCTCGTAGAACTGGCCGGCGAACAGTTCGAACGCACCGCCCTCGGCGGTCTTCTTCAGGCCGAAGTTGATCACGCCGGCGATGGCATCGGAACCGTATTGCGCGGCAGCGCCGTCACGCAGCACTTCCACCTGCTCCAAAGCCATCGAAGGGAACACCGACAGATCCGGGCCCTGCGCGCCATCCGACAAGCCGTGACCGAGGAAGGTGATGACCGCCGAACGATGGAAGCGCTTGCCGTTGACCAGCACCAGGGTGTTGTCGGGTGGCAGGCCGCGCAGGTTGGCCGGACGGATCAAGCTGGCCGCGTCATCGATCGGAATCGTGCTGACGGTGAATGACGGCACCAGCACACGCAATTGATCGAGCGCATCCGTCGCACCCTGGTTGCGGAATTCATCGCCGCTGATGATGTCGATGGGTACGGCGGACGTGGACACCGTACGCGGCGTCGTGCGGCTGCCCAGTACCGACACCACATCCAGCGTGGTGGCCTGGTTGCCGGTGGTGCTCGTGCCCGTGTTCGTCGTTTGTGCCTGGGCCTGGGCCTGCGTTTCGGCCTGGGCGGTCTGCGACCATGCTTGCGGGGCGGCGCCCACGGCGAGCATCGCCAGCGCCAACCGAACCGAAGTAGTCAGAGTCGAGTGCGAAATCCGCGAATGTTCCCCAACGCGTTTGCTCATGCTGCATCCCCTGTCAGAGTGGTTTTATGGGTGATGTGTCGAATCGCAGTAGCGCTGTGAGCTACTGTGATTCTTCAAGCATTAGCAGTAACGAAATTTACTGGCAACAGAAAAATAACAAGCACGCAATCGGTGCGTGAAAGCGCGCGCACGATTTCAGTGCACGCAAAGTAAGCTCACTTACAACCACACGCTGATGTGCGTTTTCAGAATGGAGAGCGCTGCTGCCTGCGCTGCGCTAAGCGCTTGGCTGGTAGAGAAAAAGTGTTTGTCATTCAGCGAGCGCGCGTGTGGTGCATTGCCGAGTTCGCATGAAGTGGCGCTTACGCTGCTTGCATCACAACGATGAATTTCGTAATCCTGATTATTCGACGGCGATGTGATCTTGCGCATCGGTTGCGCAAAAAATGTGCGCGATACCGCTGCCATCGAAGCGACTAGCGAAACAGCGCTTTCAGACTTCTGGAAAGGGCATCGCATCGAAGCGGCGTCACTCACCCTTGCGCCACAACGCCATCGCCTGCGTCCTGGAGCGCACGCCGAGTTTCTCGAAGATGCGGGTCAGGCTGTTGCGCACCGTCTTGTCACTGATGAACAACGCGGCCGCGATTTCGGCATTGCTCTGACCCCGGGCCAGGGCGGTGATGATCTGGCGCTCGCGTTCGGTCAGTGGCGCAAGCGCCCGGTCCTGGGCTTGTCCCGTGAAGCCCAGCACTTCCTCGCAGAACCGTTTCCACGCCGGTTCGTCTTCGAGCAGCACGTGATTGCGTGACTCGAGTTCGACGAACTGCGCGTCGGCGATGCCGGCGGCGATCAGGCGACCTTCCTCCAGCGGCACCACCGCGTCCTCGCGGCCGTGCAAGACCAGGGTGGGGACATGGACCTGCGGCAGCAGGTCGGTGACGTTGACCATCGCCCGCGAATCCAGCAATGCGCCCGCGGCTTCGGCGGTGGTGGTAATGCGTGCCAGCTCATTGAACCAGCGCACTTGCATGTCGTTGGCCTCGGGCATGAAGCGCGAGGTGAACACTTGCCGGAACACCGGGTTCTCTTCGGCCCAGCCGGTGCGCGCGATGTCGGCGATGGCGTGGTACTTGAGCGCGAACTCGGGATCGTCGCGCTGGTAGGCGCCACGGGCGTAGCCGCCGTAGAGGATCAGGCGCGACACGCGCTCGGGATGCTTGATGGCATAGGCCAGGCACGCGGCCGCGCCTTGCGAGATGCCCAGCAGCACGAAGGGCTCTTGCAGGCGTGCGGCCTCCACCACCGCTTCCAGATCCGCCAGCCAATGCGGCAGGCTCAGGCCGCGCGGATCGCCGCCGGTCATGCCGCAGCCGCGTTCGTCGTAACGGATGAAGCGGAAATGCTCGCCGAAGAACTGGATCCAATGCCGCCACAGCGGGCTTTCCAGATCGTATTCCAGATGACTGAGCCAGTTGGCCGCCTTGACCAGCGGCGGGCCGGAGCCCATGGACGCCCACGCCAGGCGGGCGCCGTCCGGGGTACTCAGGTAACGGATGGATTGCGGCATCGACGTGGGGCTCCGTGCAGCGCCGCCGTCAGTCTAGCCGGGACAAAGCTCCCGGGTTCGCCGCCGATCCACGCGCGCGCCGGGACATTGCTCCCCTGTGAAGGCGGGGGCGGGGCGGGGAAGCTGGCGCACCTTTCCGATTTGCCGCTGCGGCCTGGTTGGCTGCGGGCCCCTGGAGCCTGCGATGAAACGAACTGGAATTCTGTTGTATGGCGTGGCGTGCTACCTGGTCTTCTTCGCCACCTTTCTTTACGCCGTTGGTTTTGTCGGCAACCTGTGGGTGCCCAAGGCGATGGATTCAGCACGCGAGACTTCGCTGGTGGCGGCGCTGCTGATCGATCTGGGCCTGCTGACGGTATTCGCGCTGCAGCACAGCGTGATGGCCAGGCCAGCCTTCAAGCGGGCATGGACGCGGCTGATCCCGGAAAGCGCCGAGCGCAGTACCTACACCTTGCTGTCGAGCCTGGCGCTGATCCTGCTGTTCTGGCAATGGCGACCGCTCGGCGGCATCGTCTGGGACGTGCAGTCTCCCGTCGCACGCGCACTGCTGTACGCCGGCTTCGCGTTCGGTTGGGGCCTGGTGCTGGTGTCCACGTTCCTGATCAACCACTTTGATCTGTTCGGCCTGCGCCAGGTCTGGCTGCAGTTCCGCGGGCGACCCTATCAGTCGCTGGGATTCGCCACGCCGGGCCCATATCGCCTGGTCCGCCATCCGTTGTACGTGGGTTGGTTCTTCGCGTTCTGGTGTACGCCGACGATGACGCTGACGCATCTGCTGTTCGCACTGATGACCACCGCCTACATCCTGGTGGCCATTCGGCTGGAAGAGCGCGATCTGGTGGCCGCGTTGCCCGGCTACGCGGAGTACCGCAAGCAGGTGCCGATGCTGTTGCCGCGCCTGCGCAGGAAATCCGCTTGGACCTCAACGGCGCGCACCGCGCGCGGTTGAGGTCATCGGCTCAGGCGACGCTTTGCGCGTCCGTGCCGCGGCGGGCGGCCAGCTTGCTGGCGTACAGCGCCGCGCCGTAGTGCGGGTCGTACAGCGGTTGCCGCACGTCGAAGTGCGGGTACGCCGCGCGCAGGGCCTCATGGAACGGGCCCAGCAGCAGGTCACCGGCACTGAAGGCGCCGCCGGAGTAGGACACCGGCACGGTCTCGCCGGCCTGGAACTTCAGGTTCACGCGCAGGGCATCGATGATGGCCGCCAGTTCCTGGCCGGCGCGCACGAAGATGTCGCGCGCGGCCACGTCGCCTTCGCGCGCGGCCTGCGCGACCAGCGGCGAGAGCTGCGCCACGTCGCCGCGGGTATAGGCCTGCGGGCCGTAGATGAGGGCGCAGATGTCCAGGTCGTGCTCAATCTTGAGCGCGGCATTGAAGATGCCGTGCAACGCGCCCTGGGGCAGGCGCCCATCGCTCATGCGCGAGTACACGTTCAAGCCCTGCATGGCGATCCAGTGCGCCGAGCCTTCATCGGAGAAGGCCTCGCCCCAGCCGCCGGCGCGCGCGCCGACACCCTGGCGCTGGCCATAGCCGATCGAGCCGGTGCCAGCGACCACGTTGATGCCGTCCTGGCAGGCCAGCGAACCGGCCCAACCACAGACGGTGTCGTTGTCGCAGGTGTAGCGGTCGTGACCGAGCACGCTGGCCGGAATCAGGTCCAATGCCGCCGTCGCACGGCTGTCCTCGCCATGCGCGGGCAGGCCGAAGAAGGCAAAACCCAGCGCATCGGCGCTGATGCCGGTTTCCTGCAGCACCGCGTCGATGCCGCGGGTCAGCACGTCACGCACGCCGTCCAGGCCGATTTCCGGATGGTAGGTGGTGCCGAACTGCGACTGCGCCAGCAAATCGCCGGCGCCGTCGATCAGGGCGAAGCGGGTCTTGGTGCCACCGCCATCCACGCCCAGGTAGTAGGCCCTGGTCATGCGCTCTGCGTGTACAGGCGAACACCCTGCACGACACGATTGACCGTGCCGGCCTTGTTCGGGTTGTCCGGAGAAAGGCCCATCGAGCGCGACACGTGGAAGGCGTATACCTGCGCCACCGCCACGTAGGACCACAGCAGATCCACGTCGGTCGCCTGCGCCATGTCAGGCACGACCAGGGTGTCGCGCAGGGCGTCCTGGCGCGGCTGCGCGCTGACTTCGACGATGCGCGCGGCGACACGGTCGCGACGCAGCTCATCGATCAGATCGTGATCGTAACGTTGGGTCAGCGGGTCATTGGAGACGAACACGAATACCAGCGTCTTGTCGGTGACGAAGGTCTTGGGGCCGTGGCGGAAACCCAGCGGCGAATCGAACAGGGTGGCCACGCCGCCGTTGCTCAGTTCACCCAGCTTGAGCGCCGCTTCGCGCGCCAGTCCCTGCAGGAAGCCGCTGCCCAGGTAGACCACGCGATCGCAGCCGCGCAGGGCCAGATCGTGCAGGGTCGGCAGCTGTTCCTGGATCACGCGTGCCGTCGCCCGGGTGATGGCGCCGATGCGCTCGTCCAGCGCGCCGGCCGGGCTCAATGCCGCCAGCGTGGCGTACATCATGCAGCTGTAGCTGGAGGTCATCGCAAAGCTGGCGTCGTGAGTCTGTTCCGGCAGCAGCAAGGTCTGCACCTGTTTGACCTGCACGCGGTTGAGCGCGCCGTCGGCATTGCAGGTCACCACCAGGTGGCGCACGTCCTTGACCTGCGCCTCGGCCAGTTCCACCGCGGCCAGGCTTTCCGGGCTGTTGCCCGAGCGGCCGAACGACACCAGCAGCAGGGGGGCATCGGGATCCAGGTACAGATAAGGCGAGCTGACGATGTCGGTGGTGGCCACCGCATCCACGCGCGCGGCCAGCTGGCGATCCAACAACGGCGCCAGGCACAGGCCGATGAAGGACGACGTACCGGCGCCGGTCAGGATGACGCGCGCGCGCGGGTTGTCGGCGATTGGCTGGATGAAGGCATCCAGCTGCGCACGCGCCTGCGCCACCAGATCATGGGTGAGCGCCAGCATGGCCGGCTGTTGTTCGATTTCGCGGGCGGTGTGCAGCGCGCCCGTGGCCTGCAGCTCCGCCTCCGGAACGCCCAGGTATTCAATGGTCATGGGGGTGGCTTGCATGGTGGTAGTCATCGAGTGCTGTCTGGATATGCGCCATCACCAGCGACAACGGATCGGCGTCTGCGAATCCGTTGCGCAGGGCATGCAACGCGTGGGGAAGGTATTGGCTGATGAGCGGCAGCGGCGGCGGGTTGGCGCGCAGATTGGCGAACAGCTGCTCGCGGGCCTGCTCGATCACCGGGTCGGGCCAGTAGTAACGGATGCGATCGCTCAGGCTGTACTGCAGGTCGATCTGCAGCGCATCGCCTTGGGCGTGGTAGTAGCGCTGCCAGTATTTGGGCTGATCGCGCATGCGCGTCAGCGCCACCTCGCGCAGGCGGGCCTGCGAGCCCGGCGCAATCCACTCGCGCTCGATGGCGTCCAGGCCCCACAGGGCCTCGCGCAGCGAGAACGTCAGTCCGGGGCCGACCTTGAGGATGGCGAAATGATCGCGGACCAGCTGGGCCAGCGCATCGCGGGTCTGGTAATCGGTGGAATGGGCTTCGAACACCATGCCGGGCTGGGTGGCGATGGCCTGGCTCAATGCCAGCGCCTTGGCCGGCTGGTAGTCGACCACGTTGTGGTGATCGAACTCCACGCCCGGCTGTACCACCGAGGCGATCACGCGTTCCCACGCAGCGCCCAGGCCGGCGGCGGCAAAGGCTTCACGGTGCGCCTGGATGGTGGCTAGCGCCGCTTCCGGCGTGGTCACGGCCAGGCCTTCGATGGCTTCGGTCGCACCGCCCGGCACCGGCACTTCGGTGCCGATCACGTAGACCGGAGCTTCACCGCCGACATCGCGGTAGGTGGCTTCGGCCACGCGGCACAGGCGCACGGCGCGCTCGACGATCGCCGCTTCCGGTAACGGCTCCGGATCACCGGCGCAGGCCATCGAGCAGTCCAGGTGGATCTTGCGGAAGCCGGCGGCGACATAGGCCGCCACCATCACTTCGGCCTTGGCCATCGCCGCTTCGGGGTCCAGCGCGGTCCACGGATTGGGGCCGAGGTGATCGCCGCCCAGGGCGATGCGGCTTTCATCAAAGCCCACGCGCTGGGCGATGCCATGCACGAAGGCGACGAAGTCCACCGGCGTCATCCCGGTATAGCCGCCATCCTGGTTGACCTGGTTGCAGGTGGCTTCAAATAACACCGTGTCCAACTGGTTGCGCTGCGCGTGGCGCAGCGTCGCTTCAATCACGATGGGATGGGCGGAACAGATCGAGGCGATGCCGATGGCCTCGCCTTGCTGGTGTCGCGCGATCAGATCGAGCAGTGCATGCATCGGGAGGAACCTTGGATGTTCTATCAGGGGGTGCGTGGGGCGGGCGCGGCTTCGCGCTCGGGTTCCAGCACCAGCAACAACGAGGCGATCAGCGCCAGCACCAGGCCCACGATCTTCAGCGGGCCGGGCACCACGCCGGCGAAGGCCAGCGACAGCACCGCGGTCACCAGCGGCGCGCCGGCATTGGTCAACGGCGCCACCACGATCGCCTTGCCGTAGCGGAATGCGAACACCAGAGTCAGCGCGCCAATCGCATTGAGAATCTGGATGGCGGCGGTGACGCCCGGACCTTCCCAACCCAACGTGATCGGCTGGCTCCAGTCGGTCATCCACCAGGCCACCGGAATCAGCAACAGCGCGCCCACCATCATGTAGAAGAAGATGCTCTCGGCACTGACGCTGTCATTGGCGATCTTCATGAAGTAGGCCTGCAGGCCCCAGGCCGCCATGATCAACAACGCCTGCACGAACCAGCCCAGGCCACCGCTGCCGCCCTGGCCGAAGGACAGGTCGAACAGCGGCAGGGCGATCAGCGCCAGCACGATGCCCAGCGCGCCCAGCGCGCCGGTGCGTTCGCGCAGCAGGGCGAACGACAGCGCGATGGTGATCACCGGCGACAGCGAGATGATCGGGAAGATGTAGTACGCCGGGCCCACGGTCAGCGTATGGAACAGCAGCATCTGGCCACCGGCGCCGAGCAGGCCGATCAACATGCCGTAAATGATCGCGCGCGGCGTGCGATCCAGTTTCCAGCCGGTGCGTGCCAACACGAACAGTGCCGGCGGGATCATGGTCAGCGCCCAGACCACGTACACCAGCGTCTCGGGAAAGCCGTTCCTGGCGGCCACGCCCGACAGCGCGCCCCACACGCCCCACAGCACCACGGTGGTCAGCGCATAGATCAACCACGGGCGGCGCGAAGCCGCAGCTTGTGCACTCATGCCTTGGCTCCGACCGGAGTGGCCTGCAGCAGCAGGAAGCGTTTGAAGCTTGCGTTCACGGTATTGGCGCGTGCATCGACCGTGCCCAGATCCACTTCGTTGAACAGATCGCGCACCTGGTAGCTGCCCTTGCCCAAGCCGCGCAGGGTGAGCGCGCCATTCCAGTCATCGGCATAGAAGGTGTAGTACATCGCCCCGTCCTTGCTGATCGCATGCGTCTCGGGTTTGTCGAAACCGATGTCGTACAGGTCGCCGCGATAGTCGCCCAGCGGCAGCATGTGCTTCTTGTAGAGGTCGACCCACTTGCGCCAGATCACTTCCTTGTCCGGCGTCAGCACATAGCCGCCCGGCGGCAGTGGCTGCTGGGTGTGTTCGGGATCCTTGGGCCAGGTGAACTTGGTGGAGATCACCGCGCCGATGCCGACGCTGGTGGCCCAGTCATCGCGCCCGTCGCTCAATTCCACGTGGTCACCGGCATAACTGCTGCGCTTGCCAATCAGGGCCTTGATCGACTTGCCCTTGTGGCGGATCTGCCAGGACGACAATGGATCCGAGGACGGATACTGATCCGTGGCCGGCAGGTTGTGGAACGCGAATGCGGTACCGCAGGGGCACAGCTCCACCACCGCATTGGGATTGGCGTCGTGTGCGGCCTTGTAGATTGCGTTCCAGAAATCGCCCATCTTCTCGAACGAGTCGGTGGGCTTGGCGTGCTTGTGCAGCGGGTTGTAGCAGGGCGCGACGGCATTGAGATGCTGGCCGTCGAGCTTGAGCCCTTCAAAGCCCCAATCGCCGATGATCTTCTTGGTCAGCGCGACATAGAAATCAATCGTCGGCTGGTAGGCCGGGCACTGGGTGAAGGCATTCCACCAGGTGACCTTCTGTACCGAACCTTCCTCGTCCAGCAACAGCATGTCGGGACGATCGTGCAGGATGTCGCTGCCCGGGTCGCAGGCCAGCGGCGCCAACCACAGGCGCGGGCGCAGGCCCTGCGCGCGGATTTCGCGCACGAAGGCGCGCATGTCTTCGTCACCGTTGGGGAACTTGCGCGGATCCAGTGCCCAGTCGCCTTCGTTGGTCTGCCAGCCGTCGTCCAGCACGGCCCATTCAAAGCCCATTTCGCGCACCTTGGGCAGCGTGCCCAGCACCTGCTCGATGGTGAAGTCGCGCTCGTAACCCCACGCGCACCAGATCGGATCGAAGGTGGAGGCGGGCACTTCCGGACCCTGGATGCCCTGGTCTTCCATGAAGCGCTTGTAGTGGACGAGCGGGGCGAAGTGGTCGCCCTTGTGCACGCACAGGAACGTCAGCTCGCTGGTCAGCGAGGCGCCCGGCGCCAGCGTGACCGGCTGGTTCGATTCGACGGCGATATCGGCGCCGGTGGCGGTCTTGCTGACCGGCAGATCAATCAAACGCGGGATCGGCGCCACGTGGCCCACGGCCAGGCCAACATCACGGCGCCAGATGTTGGCCACCGGCGTGCCGCCGCCGTAATCGGAAGAATCCATGCCCAGGGTGTTGCGCTGGGCAAAGCCCGCCGTCATCGGCTGCACCCAGTCGCGACGATCGGTATGGGTGGCGCCGGAAAAGCTCCAGAAACCTTCTGGCGCATCGGCCAGGGCGTGGGCGGCGTTGCGCCAGCCTGCGACTTCCAGGGCCTCGGCGCCACGGTTGGTATACGTGGTCTGCAGCAGCGCCATGCCCGGGTAGCGCTCATAGAACGTCACCGTCACGGTCTTCTCGACGCCCTGCTCGGAACGCCCGCTCACCACGTGCCGGCGGCCGGCGCCATGGCGCGGGTCGCGTGCGCCCAGGACCTTTTCACCGGTAAAGGCAAAGCGTTCGATGGCCGCGGCGTCCTTGATCAACAAGGTTTCGCTGGCGGCGTAGTCATTGATGGCCTGACCCTGCCAGGCCAGGCAGGTGCGCAGGTCGCGGTCGAAGGCGATGGCCAGGCTGCCGCTCTGGGCGACCACGCGTGCGGCGTTGCCGGGATTGATCGTAGCGGCGGTCGCGCCGGGCAGGACTGCCCATGCCACGCTGCCGGAAACCAGCTTCAAAACGCTACGACGTCCAAGAGTGACAGGCATGAGCAGCTCCAGGCAGGGTTGCGGGCCATTCTGGTGCAGGGGTTCGATTGATGCAACACTTTTGTTGCGATTTGTTGTATATAAGTTTCGTTACGTTACCTGGGAGGGATCAATGAACCGAATGATCGTCGGGGCCGCTGCCCCGAAATGGGCTGGCCTGCTGCTGGCCGTCGGCCTGGTGGCCTGTTCCGCCGAAGCGCCGGCGCCCGTGGCGGACAAGGCTACGCCCGACGCCGCAGCCACGGCGACGGGCGATACCTACACGCTGGAGGACTTCGCCAAAGTCCGCAAGTTCGACTCGCACGTGCACGTGAATGAAGACGTCGAGGCCTTCCTGCAGCAGGCGCAGGCAGACAACTTCGAAGTGCTGTCAATCAATGTCGACTATCCGGACTTTCCGTCGATCGCCCTGCAGCACGGCGTCGCCCTGGCGCAGGCCAAGCGCGATCCGCAGCATTTCCATTGGGCCGCCACCTTCACCATGGAAGGCTTCGAGCAGCCGGGTTGGGAGCAGAAGGTCGACGCCAGCCTGACCCAGGCCAAGGCCGAGGGCGCCAAGGCGGTCAAGATCTGGAAGAACGTCGGCATGATCGAAAAGGACTCGGCCGGCAAGCTGATCATGCTCGACCATCCCAAGCTGTCGCCGGTGGCCGATCGCATCCAGGCGCTGGGCCTGCCGCTGATCGGACACCAGGGTGAGCCGCACAACTGCTGGCTGCCGCTGGAGCAGATGTCCACCGACAACGATCGCGAGTACTTCAAGAACCATCCGGAGTACCACATGTACCTGCATCCGGACCAGCCCAGCTACGAGGATCAGATCGCCGCACGCGATCGCTTTGTCGCCGCGCATCCGCAGCTGCATTTCGTCGGCGCGCACATGGGCAGCATGGAATACGACGTCGATCGCATCGGCGCTTTCCTGGATCGCTACCCCAACGCCAACATCGACCTGGCCGCCCGCATGAGCCAGGTGCAGTACCAGTCGGTGCGCGATCGCGAAAAGGTGCGCAACTTCTTCATCAAGTACCAGGATCGCATCCTGTACGGCACCGACCTGACCCTGCCGCCGGGCGCCGATGCCGCGGAATTCAAGCAGTCCGCACATGACGTCTGGACCTCGGACTGGCGCTATCTGGCCACCGATGAAAGCCAGCGGGTGGACATGATCAAGGCCGACGTGCCCGGCCTGGCCCTGCCGCGCGAAGTGATCAACAAGGTCTACTACGGCAACGCGATGCGCGAGTTCGGTCTGCAGGCCGGGGCGGCTCCGGCCGCTGCGGCGAACTGATCAGGCCAGCAGCAAGTCGAAACCGTGCTGTTCACTGGCCTGGCGGATCTCATCCGGGGCCTGCCGGTCAGTGATCAGCACGTTCAACTCGTTGATGGCGATGATCCGGTGCAGGCAGATTTTTCCGAACTTGGAACTGTCGGTAATCGCGATGACCATCCGTGCCGCCTCGACCATCTTGCGGTTGAGCAGGGCTTCGGGCTCGTAGTGCGTGGTGATGCCGCGCTCCAGATCCAGCCCGTCCACGCCCAGGAACAGCAGGTCCACGTGCAGCGCGGTCAGCGCTTCCACGGTCAGACCGCCGTAGAAGGCCATGTTCTTGCGGCGCAGCTCGCCACCCAGCATCACGATGTTGATGTTGCTCTTGGGGGTGAGCGCCGCGAGCACGCCAAAGTCGTTGGTCACCACGGTGACGTCGATGTTGGGCAGGGCTTCGGCCAACTGGATGGCGGTGGTGCCCGAATCGATGGCGATGGTGTCGCCCGGCTTGACCAGCGCGGCGGCGCGCTGGCCGATGCGGCGCTTTTCGTCCAGGTGGGCGGTGCGCTTGGCCTCGTAAGGGGGCTCGACGGCAGGGCCACCGACCGCGTTGCTGTCGATCGCGCCGCCATAGGCGCGCGCCATGACGCCACGCTCGGCCAGGTAGCGCAGATCCTTGCGTACCGTCTGCATGCTGACACCGAAACGTTGGGCCAGGGCAGAGACTTGGACGCTGCCGTTCTGGCGGACCAACTCACTGATTTTCTGGCGTCTGTGGCTGGTGTCCCGGGTTACGGCCATATCAGCTCCCTGCGATGGCGGGAGGATAAGTCATTTCGTTAAATTTCGCTATTGATATGAAACGAAACTTCGGATAGGCTCGATTTCGTGTGTTAAGTAACTTAGCCGACACCTTGCTGCCATATTGCTGACATCGCCATTGGGACTTTTGGGAGAGAACCCTGTGAAGACTGCTTGCCTGCACCGAAACACGCTCTTTTGCTGTATCGCGCTTGCCCTCGTGCCCTTCAGTGGCATGGCCCAGGAGCAGGCGAGCACTGACCCCCAGCCGACCGCACCGGCAGGACAGGAAGATGTCGGAACCACCCTTGATGCCGTGACCGTGACCGGCGTGCGCGCCAGTCTGGCACGCGCTATCGACGCCAAGCGCGACGCCACCACGGTGCAGGACTCCATCAACGCACTGGAACTGGGCAAGTTCCCGGACGACAACGTCGCCGACTCGCTCAGCCACATCACCGGCGTGTCCATCACCCGTACCGCCGGCGGCGAAGGCCAGAAGGTCAGCGTGCGCGGCCTGGGTCCGGAATACACCCTCACCACCTTCAACAACCGCATCCTGGCCACCGACGGCTCGGGTCGCGATTTCGCCTTCGACGTGCTGCCGGCCGACGTGATCAACGGCGCCGACGTCATCAAGGGCGCCGAATCCTCGTTGACCGAAGGCGCCATCGGCGGCCTGATCAACCTGCGTTCGGCCAGCCCGTTCGACCAGAAGGGCCAGCATGGCGCGGTGCGCATTGAAGGCGACCGCAACCTGATGTCGGACTTGAACGGCAAGAAGCTGTCCGCTGCCTACAGCAACACCTTCGCCGACGACACCTTCGGCGTGCTGCTCGGCCTGGTCTACGGCAAGCGCAAGGACCGTACCGATATCGCCGGCAACGACGGCGGCTGGACCCGCAACCCGGATCCCAACGACGAAAGCTGGCTGTGGGGCAATGCCTGGGGCGGCGCGATCGATCCCAACGGCAATGGCGAGCTGGATCCGGAAGAGTACGGCCTGATCGGCCCCGGCCAGTTCCGCACCGGTTCGATCCTGGAAGAGAAGAAGCGCACCGCCTACTCGGCCAAGCTGGAATGGCGCCCGAGCGACAACTTCCGCCTGGTCGTCGATGGCCTGAAGACCAAGCTGGACTCG
Organism: Pseudoxanthomonas indica; assembly: GCF_900167565.1. NCBI lineage: Bacteria > Pseudomonadati > Pseudomonadota > Gammaproteobacteria > Lysobacterales > Lysobacteraceae > Pseudoxanthomonas > Pseudoxanthomonas indica. Next base: position 1,513,724 of record NZ_FUZV01000001.1, on the reverse strand, counting down.
CCGCAGGTCGGCTACCAGCAGTCGTTCTACCCGCTGTTCGCGCCGGGCCGCTGGTCCGACATGACCATCCAGAACGGCATCGTCACCGGCTTCACCATGGACAATCCGGATCCGGAGCAGCGGATGAATCCGGAACTGCTCAACACCACCGAACACCGCGTGGTCGACACCGATCTGTACGGCGTCAATGCGCAGTGGGATTTCAGCGACACGCTGAGCTTCCACGGTGATCTGTACCGTTCCACCTCCAAGCGCTATTCCGGCGGCCAGGACACCTACGTGGTCCTGCGCATGAACCAGCCCAACACCACCCGCATCGAACTCAGCCGCGACCGCGTGCCGAACGTCTACGTCAACTTCGACGACGGCCGTGAACTGGTCACCGGCCTGGCCAATGGACAGTTCGGCAACAGCGACTTCAACACGCACTACATGGAACTGCGTGGCGACAACATCGAAGACAAGATCACCGGCGGTGTGCTCGGCGGCGATCTGTTCGTTGACAAGTGGGGCGTGAACAAGATCAAGTTCGGCGTCAACATGACCGATCGCAAGAAGCGTCGCGATCTGGTCAACAACACGCTCAACGGCGGCGCCGACTACTACTCCGGCGACAACGCGATCAACGTGGGCGATCTGGGCGGCAACGTTATCGATCACTCGTTCACGCTGCCGGAGTTCATGAACGACATCAACGCCTACTTCCCGCGTTCGTTCCTGGCCTTCGACGTGCCCAACTACCTGAAGCAGCTGGCGGCCTACAACGGCAACCTGCGTGCCGACGGCACTCCGTACGACTTCGCCAACGCGGCGCCGCGCTGGAATCCGCTGGAAAGCTACCGCGTCAGCGAAAAGACCATCGCCCCGTACATCCAGTTCGACCTGGCCGGCGACAAGTGGGACGGCAACGTCGGCATCCGCATGGTCCGCACGCGTACCACCTCGGAAGCCTGGGACGCCAAGATCCTGAGCATCACCGAGAACGGTGCGTTCAACTACACCGCCAACTACGCCGAGCCGACCGCGATTTCGCAGAAGGGCGAGTACACCTACTGGCTGCCGTCGGGCAACTTCATCTGGCACTTCACCGACGAGCTGCAGCTGCGCGTCGGCGCGGCCAAGACGATGGCGCGTCCGCCGGTCGACAAGCTGGCGCCGACCAACACCACGGCCAGCGTGTCGTGGGGCGAGTTCAGCCAGATCTATGGCGGCAACGTGGACCTGAAGCCCTACACCGCCAAGCAGGGTGACCTGTCGCTGGAGTGGTACTTCACCGAAAGCTCGATCTTCAACGTCGCCACGTTCTACAAGCGCATCGAAAACCAGATCACCACCAGCTGGGAACCGGGCCAGGACATCGGCGTGGGTCCGATCGTGGATGCCGACGGCAACCCGACCACCGAAGGTCCGACGCTGTTCAACATCACCCGCCCGATCAACGGCGACTATGCCAAGGTCCGCGGTATCGAAGCCGGCCTGCAGCACTTCTGGGACAACGGCTTCGGTTTCCGCACCCAGTACACCCGCAACTGGTCCAAGAGCTTCGTCGGTGGCCTGGAACGTCCGCTGGAAGGCATCGCGCCGGCCACGTATTCGGTGGGCCTGATGTACGAAAAGAACAAGTGGTCCATTGGTGCCAACGCGGATCACACCGATGGCTTCGTCACCGCCACCAACGTGTTGGGCGAGGGCTACAACGAACAGGCTGACTCCATCACCTGGCTGACCGCGCACGTGTCGTACAAGATCAACGACATGTTCACCGTCTCCATGGAAGGCCAGAACCTGCTCGACGAAGCCCAGACCTACAGCATCAACGGCAACCCGCTGTTGTCGCAGGGTTACTACCGTTATGGCCGCTCGATCAATCTTGGCCTGAGCATCCGCTTCTAAGCCTCCCTCCCGGCACGGATTTGCGATGATGCGAAGGGCGCCCTCGGGCGCCCTTCTCTTTGGTACGTCGGCGCCCACGGGCGCCCTTCTCTTTGGTATGTCGGCGCCCCAGGGCGCCTTGTCGCGAACCGTCCGCTCAGGGAGGCAGGTCATGAAGCATTGGTGGTTGCTCGCGGTCGCCATCGTGGCGGAAGTCATCGCCACGTCCGCGCTGAAGTCCAGCGAAGGGTTTTCGCGCTGGTTGCCGACCACGGTGGTGGTGGTCGGCTATGGCCTGGCGTTCTACTGCCTGTCGCTGGCGTTGAAGACGATCCCGGTCGGCATCGCCTACGCGGTGTGGTCAGGCGTGGGTATCGTGCTGGTGGCCGCCATCGCCTGGCTGATGCATGGACAGAAGCTGGATGGCTGGGCGTTTGTCGGCATCACCCTGATCATCAGCGGGGTGGCGGTGCTCAACCTGCTGTCGAAATCCTCCGCGCACTGAGTGCGCGCCGACGCGAACCGGCGTGGACTAGATCCGCTCGGCGTTCGCCCGCTCGCGCACCTGCGCGAAGGTCCAGTCCTGCAGCAAGCGGCCGTTTTCCCATACCGTGACCAGGGCTTCGTCGTAGCCAGCAGGTGCATCGACACTGGCCAGATCCTGCGCCCCGGGCGGAATCTGCACCGTGCGATAGCCGCCATACTCGCGATGGCGCATCAGGCTCATGCGCCCGCGCTTGCTCTGCTTGCCCTTGTCGGTCACGGGATCCTTGTAGACATCGATCCATTGGCCGGCCACGCGCGCGGCCGAACACTTGAGCGCGAACTTCTGGGTGTCGCGATCCAGCCGCTGCAGCAGGGCCCCGCCCATGCCGAAGGCCAGGTTGTCGGTGGCATAGCCGGCGCTCGTAATGCGCTCCAGGATCGCGCGGATGCTGGTGGGGTTGATGCCGTCACCCTGGATCACCCGCACATGATTCAGCACCTTGTAACCCTTGCCGTTGACGACATGGCCGAAGGCCTCGTCCAGCAGTTCCAGGCATTGGTGCACCACCGCCACCGGATCGCCGGAGTCGGGCCGGATCACCACCGTGGCGCCCGAGTCGATCACTTCCTGCCTCAGCGTCTTGCCCCAATGCGCCTGGATGGCGTGATAGATGTCGTAGCTGTCCGACACCACCGCCACGATTGAACCCGGGCGCGCGAACTGCCGCAGCATGTTGCGATACGCCTGCACCTCGTTCTCGCGGCCCCAGCTGGTGATGGTGCTGTGCTCGGCGGCGGGGATGGAGAAGCCCGCCATCGGCTCGTGATAGTACGCCTTGGCAAACGGCAGTGCAGACACGGTGTCGGTGCCGAGGAAGTTGACCAGGTGCGCGGCGCCGCCGATGGCCGCCGACTCCACGCTGGACACCCCGCGCGAGCCGAAGTCGTGCAGCTTGAACGGCAACTGGCCTTCCGGGTCATCGCTGCTGCGCTGCAGGAACTGGCGCAGGGTCTGCTTGGCGTGCCAGCTGGTGGTGGCGACCGTGATTGGATACCAGACGCGCAGCAGCATGGTTTCCAGGTACGAGGGCACCCAGAAAGCCGCGGGATCGGTCGACTCGATGGTCATCAGCACCTGATGCGTGGGCACCACGCTGCCTTCCGGCACCGCGCGGATGCGGATGGGCAGGTGGCCACCCAGCCGATCGACGATGTCGCGCCAGCCGGCTTCGTTGAACGGCTCGCCGTGCGCGGCAAACAGGTCGCGCGCCTCGTCGATGTCGGCATGGCGCACCGGCGTGGTCAGGTAGGCCTTGAGAATCGCCTGCAGGCCGAAAAACAGCGTGCGGTCATGGAGTCCCCCGCGCGACTCCACATAGAAAAACGTGGCGTCGGTCTGCGGCGGGTACTGCAGCCAGTGGCTGGCCTTGTAGCTGTCGGTATTGAGCAGCAGGTTGTGCAGGCAGTGCATGGGCGAATTCCTCGGCAACGGCGTGATTATCGCCGCAGTAGCCGGGACAGGGTTTGCTCAAGGCTGGAGGGTCACCGGCGTACCGACCTTGACCTGTTTCCAGAGCTCCTCGATCTCCCGGTTGCTCAGTGCGATGCAACCGTCCGTCCAGTCGAACGGCAGGCGTTCCAGAGCCGAGCCGTTGGGCTGGCCGTGGATGAAGATGTCGCCGCCCGGCGAACGGCCGGCACGCCGGGCGTTTTCGCGGTCGGCGGCATTGGGGTAGGAAATGCGCAGGCTCAGATGGAAGCGGCTGCCGCCGTTGCGACCGTCGATACGGTACTCGCCCTCGGGCGTCTTCTCGTCGCCTTCAAACTGCTTGTGGCCGTAGGGCGCGTCGCCGAGCTTGATGGAGCGGTAGGTCTTGAGCGTCTTGTCGCCTGACATCAGTGCCAGCGTGCGCGCCGATTTGTCGATCAGGATGCGGTCGACTTCCTGCGCCTGCAGGGCGAGCGGGAACACTACCAACGACACCACCAGCCAGTGGCTCCAGCGCATGCCTGCTTCCTTGAATGCCCTTGTCGCAGGCGACTATGCCGCCTGTACCGGCGGCGTGCCAGTGCAGCGCGGGTGGAGCTGACGCCGGTGGAGTAGGATCGCCCCCGCCGAGGAGCCGCCGGAATGGCAGGCCTCTGCCCAAGAAGTCATGCGGCAGCTGGGGGCGTAAGGGATCATCATCTCACTCAAACGAATTGCTGGAGGAAGGATGCGTAACTTGTTGCTCGCCACGTTCGGCCTGTTGTCTACACCGCTAACCGTAATGGCTACCGAAGCCGAAGTGACGGAGTTTGGGCAGCTGTTTGCCAGCACCTGCATGGCGCATTTCTACGCCACTGACGATCTGCGCAAGCAAATGCAGGGTGATGGGTCGGAGCCGATGGGAGCAGAAGATGCCCGCTACTTCCTGGGCGGAAAGCCGGGCACGGCATGGCGGGTCTCATTGCCATCCTCCAGGTTCGTGGTGTCGCTGCTCGATACTGGCATGTGTGCCGTGTTCGCCGAGTCCGCCGATGCCGCTGCCGAACAACGGAGCTTTGCCCGATTGGTGAACATAGCGCCAGAACCGCTTGTCGCCACCGCATTGGATTACTCCAGCCGCAGTCCCAAAAATGCCACGACGCATGCTTATTCGTGGGGACGACCGCAGGACAAGTCGGAGCTGCTCTTTACCCTCACCACCGCGAACGACGCCAGTGGCGGCATCCAGGCGATGGCTTCGATGGCACTGGTGGCAAAGGAACAATAATCGCGAGAGGTCGCCGCACGGGCATGAACTACTGCGCGCAGCTCTCACGCTGCATGCAGTTGCGCCCCCACGCCGAAGGCGGCCGGCCTTCCTCGCGACGGGATGCACAGTAGCATGGCCCCCGCCGTTGGCAGGGATGAACACACAAGGAGCGCAGCATGGGTGCCTGGGGACCGGGATCGTTCGAGAATGATGACGCGGCGGATTTCCTGGCTGACGTGACGGATAGCGGTGACCTGGCGTTGCTTCGCGAAGTCATCGACAACGTGCTGACCTCCACCGAGTTTGTCGAGGCGCCGGACGCGTGTCAGGCCATCGTGGCGGCCGAAGTGATTGCCGCTGCGCTGGGCCGGCCGACGGCCGCGGCGCTTCGCCAGGATCACTTGACGAAGTGGGTGGCGCGGATTCGACCGGGCATCGAACCGGCTCTGGCACAGCGCGCCCACAATGCGCTCGCCCGGATTCTGGCGCCCAATTCCGAGCTGCTGGAGCTATGGGAAGAAACCGACGAGCTGGCGGAGTGGCAGGCTTCCGTCAAGGAATTGATGCAGCAGTTGCAGGCGTGAGTCTTCAGTCCGTCGGGAACGAAGCGAGCTGCACGCCATCGATGCTCAGCAGCTGATCGAGTCGAATGCGCTCGCCCGAGGCCAGCCGCAGGTACTCGGCACCTTGGAGGGAATAGACGTCGGCAATGCGCGATTGCAGGCTGGCCTGCAGGCCGTCATCGTCGAGATAACGGATCAGCGCCACGGTGCGACGCACGGCGACGGATTCCAGCACGTCATGGAATTCGCAGTTGATGGGTTGGTAAGTCGAATACGCTGACATGGGACCTCGCCAGTGCCGGGTGAACGGAACGACTGGCCCGCAAGCCCGGGTCATGCCCGGACTGGCAGGTTCAGTGCGTAGCCTCAACGCAGTTTGACGCCGGGAAAATCCACCGGCACCGCGAACGCCACATTGACGTAGTTGGTGAACAGGTTGAGCGCCACGTGCGCCAGGATCTCGACGATTGCCTCGTCGTCGTAGCCCGCACCGCGCAGATCCTGCACGTCGGCATCACTGATCTGGCCGCGGCTTTCCACCACGCGCAAGGCGAAGCGAAGTGCTGCTGCCGTCTTGGGATCATCGGAATGGCCATCCTGCGCGGCGCTCATCTCCGCGCCGCTGGCGCCGGCCTTGCGACCGAGCGCGGTGTGCGCTGCCAAGCAGTACTCGCAGGCATTGCGGTTGGCGATGGCCACGGCGATCTGCTCGCCGACCTTGGCGGGAATGACGCCGCCACCCAAGGCACCGAACGCGCCCCACATGCTCTTCAGCGCGGCCGGGGAATTGGCCACGGCCTTGAACATGTTGGGGGTGGCGCCGAAAGCGGCGTGGATTTGCGACAACACGGCCTGGCGATCAGCAGTGGTGTCATGGGGGTTGATCAGGGGGACGCGTGACATGGGGTTTGCTCCTGTTGGGGCCGACCAGACTGGGCGGTGGATGGGCATAATACGGAGGCAAACAGGACTCGGGATGGCTGTATGTCGTCAAAACATGGCAATTCGTCCACGACGAAACCGGCCGCTGCCGGGCCGGCACCTCCTTCCATCGACCGCCTGACGCCGGTGCTGGAACGCTTCCGGGTGCAGGCGTCGCTGTTCCATTCCGGCCCGTTATGCGGCCACCAATCCTTCGAGGCCGTGCCCGGACGCGCTTTCATGCACGTGTTGCGGCGTGGCGAATTGGAGGTCGTGCATCACGGCGAACAGGGCCTGCAGCGACTGCATCTGTCCCAGCCCACGCTGCTGCTGTTTCCACGCGCCGCGCATCACGAGTTCTTCAATCCACCGGTGGACGGCTCGGACTTCACCTGCGCCACCCTGGATTTCGACGGCGGCGCGCGCAATCCGATCGTGCAGTCGCTGCCGGATTTCATTGCCCTGCCGCTCAACGAGATTGAAGGCCTGGAGCCTGCGCTTGATCTGCTGTTCGCCGAGTCCGATCAAAACCGATGCGGATCGCGACTGCTGACCAACCGCTTGTTCGAGGTCGTGCTGATCCAGGTGCTGCGCTGGATCATCGATCATCCGGCCCAGGCGCAGGTGTCGCAGGGCCTGATGATGGGCCTGTCCGATCCGCGCCTGGCCAGGTCACTGGTCGCGTTGCACCGCGCACCACACGAGGAGTGGTCACTGGAACGGATGGCGGGGATCGCCGGGATGTCGCGCAGCGCATTCGCCGCCGCGTTCAAGTCTTCGACCGGCACCACGCCGGCCGCGTACCTGCTCGACTGGAAGTTGAGCGTGGCCAGCTCGATGCTCCGCTCCGGCCGCTCGGTCAAGCAAGCGGCGCTGGACTTGGGCTTTGCCGATGCACCCACGCTGTCGCGGGCGTTTCGTCGCCGGACCGGCAGTTCGCCACGCGAGTGGCTGGCTGGCATCTTCGCCTCCGCCTGAGGCAGACTGCGCCTGACTACCGGAGTGGGGACTCCAGGCGTGCGCCCATGAGAGACGGCGATATCGATTACTCGCGCTATACGCGGCAGGAGCTGGAAGAAGCCCTCGCCGGCATCAACAAGCAGGAGTTTCCCGGCAACTACGCCCGGCTGCAGGCGGCGTGGGAGAAGCAGGCCGGCGATGCAGGAGCGCTTGAGGCCGCCCAAGCCGAGCCGATGGCGGATGTCGGGCAGGAGCTGCCGCCGCCGCCCAGACGGACGCATGACGCGCAAGGGCGCTACATTCCCAACGAGGTCCCCTGGCAGGTTCGCCTCCGCAATGTCGCCTCCGCCGTGGGGCTGCTGGCGTATGGCATCTACGGACTCCACTCCAACCAGCTGTATGTGGGTTTCAAACATGGGCATGGCATCCACCTTCGCGACGCGCCTGCCATGGGCATGTTCGTCGCGTTCGTGTGTGGCTGCCTGATACTGATCCTGTCGGTCATCGATCACCATGATCGTCGCGACAACGAGTACGTCTACCGCCTGCTGCAACGAGTACTCCTGTGGATCGGCGGCTTCTTTGCGCTGTCGTCACTGCTGATCGGCGTCTTGCAAGGGGCCTGAGCGATATGGCGCTACTGCGCCCAACTCTCCCGCTGCATGCAGTTGCGCCGCCACGCCGAGGGAGGCTGGCCGTACTCGCGGCGGAACGCACGGCTGAAGGAGGTGTCGTTCTGGTAGCCCACTTCCTCGGCCACGCGCGCCAGCGGGGTGTTGCTGCGGCGTAGCAGGTTGGCGGCCATCACCATCCGCCACTGGGTCAGGTAATTCATCGGCGAGGTGCCGACCAGTTGCTGGAAGCGCTCGGCCAGCACCGACCGCGAAGTGCCCGCTTCGCGCGCCAGATCCACCAGCGTCCATTCGTGTCCGGGCTTCTGGTGCAGCGCATTCAAGGCATTGCCGACCACGCGATCGCTCAGGCCAGCCAGCCAGCCGACCTGACCTTCGCTTTGATGGACGTGCTGGCGCAGCACTTCGATGAAGAGCAGTTCCGACAACTTGGCCAACAGGCCGGCGCTGCCGGGGCGCGGCGTGCGTGCTTCGGCCAGCGCATAACGCACCGAGGATTCCAGCCATCTCCCTGCTTCCGAATCGCGCAGGCTCACCACCACGGTGGGTGGCAGGCCATTGAGCAGCAGCCGGGCCAGGCGCGAATCGCAGGCCAGGTAGCCACATACCATGCGCGTGGCGGCGCCACCGCCACCGTAGGCAAGCCGGCGCGGACGACTGGACAGCAACTTCTGCAGGTTGGCGGCACCCGGCGGTGGCGGCAGGCCGGCATCGGAGGTCATGCGATGTGCGGCGCCGGTGGGGAACAGCAACACATCGCCGGCCTGCACGCGCAGGGGCGGCTCGCCCTCCATCTCCACCAGGCATTCGCCTTCGGTGATCAGGTGGAAGATGACGATCTGCTCGGCGCAGGGATCCAGCCACGGCGCCGCCAGCGATGCCTGCGGCGACTGGTAGCACCAGGGCGCACTGAAGCGCGCGTTGATGAAAAACGCGCCGGACATGTGCACTACCCGCAGGATCTCGGAGAGTGCGTCCATGTCAGGCCGCCATGTCCTGATCGACCGACACGTTGACGGTCAGCGGCGGATGCCGCAGCAGCGCGCTCTGCATCGGCGAACGATGCAGGCCTTGCTCCACCAGTCGCCGCAGCACGGCAGCATCGACACCGGCAGCGCTGATCTGCACATCCATCGTGATCGCCTGCGGCCCCGGATTGATCAACTCGCCGTCGTTGTCGTGCATGCCCAGCACCCCGCGCGTGTCGGACTGGCTGCCCACCACAATCTCCAGGCGATCCAGCGTGATGCCTTCGCTGGCCGCGATCATCGCGATGACCGTGGTGCTGCACGCGGCGATGCCGGCGCGGAACAACCAGCCCGGCGACACGCAATCGCCGGTGCCGCCGAGTTCGCGCGGCATGTCCGTATCCATGTGCAAGCCGCTGTCGTGATAAGTGGTCACCCGCGTGCCGCCTTTCCACACGGCACGGCCGGCGGCGTCATCATGCAGTCCCATGTCGGGGCGGCGGACAAAAACGTTGATCGCCCGCTGCATGGCCTCGGCGATGTCGTGTTGCGTGTTCATTCCTGCGGGTCTCCGTCTGCGTGTTGCGACGGCAAGTCTGACGCTGTAACGGGGCGGATGAGGCCACGCGGCCAGGCCGGCGGACGCCCGGCAAGGACTTCCGGATGCCCGGCAATCCGCGCCGCTGTTCAGTCTTGCGCGCGGATGTTGGGGCAAATCGCGCGGACGCGAAGTCGGGACGGGCCGGGCGTTCGACGCGCATTCTACGCCTCCCCCGAACCCCTGACGGAAAAGCCGCACCATGAATGTGATGACCCAAGTTTCCTCCCCCGCGCTCGACCTGGCCGCCATCAAGCAACGCCAACAAGCCGCCTGGTCCAGCGGCAATTACGCCGTCGTCGGCACCACCCTGCAGATCGTCGGCGAGCGCCTGGCCGAAGTGGCGCAGGTGCGCTGGGACGAAGACGTGCTCGATGTCGCCGCCGGCAACGGCAATGCCAGCCTGGCCGCGGCCCGCCGTGGTGGATGGGTGACGTCCACCGACTATGTCCCGGCCTTGCTCGAACTGGGTCGCCAACGCGCGGACGCCGAGCAGTTGCCGATGAACTTCCAGGTAGCCGATGCCGAGGCCTTGCCGTTCGGCAATGGCAGCTTCGATCTGGTGCTGTCCACCTTCGGCGTGATGTTCACGCCCGACCACGCGCTGGCCGCGGATGAACTGCTGCGGGTCTGCCGCCCGGGTGGCCGCATCGCGATGGCCAACTGGACGCCGGAAGGTTTCATCGGCCAGATGTTCAAGGTGCTGGGCCGCCACCTGCCGCCACCGGCCGGACTGACGCCGCCTTCGGCGTGGGGCACCTTGCCGCACCTGCAGAAGCTGTTCGGTGATGAGGCCATTTCGATTGTCGCCACGCCGCGCGTGTTCAACTTCCGCTATCGCTCGGCCGAGCACATGATCGAGGTGTTCCGCAGCTGGTACGGTCCGGTGCAGAAGGCGTTCGATGCGCTGCCCGCCGACAGGGCCGCGCAGTTGCACGAAGATCTGGCCGAGTTGATGCACCGCTTCGACGGCGGTGGCCATGCGGAACCCGGACGCAACGCGCTGGTGGTGCCGAGCGAGTATCTCGAAATCGTGATCACCCGCCGATGAGCCTGCAGGCGCGACTGCAACGCCGCATCCAACGCTACGGTTGGGATCTCGCGGCCGATGCCTACGAATTCCTGTGGCAGCAGCAGCTGTCCGCGGCGCACCGGCAGCTGTTGCTGCTGGCCGCGCCACTGCCGGGTGAATCGGTGCTCGACGTGGCCAGCGGCACCGGCCTGATCGCGCTGACGGTGGCCGACCTCGTGGGTGGCACCGGTCATGTCACCGGCGTGGACATCTCCGAGCGCATGGTCGAAGCGGCGCGACAGCGCGCCGCCGCGCTGGGCCTGGACAACGTCGGCTTTGCGCGCATGGATGGCGAACAGCTGGAGTGTGCGGACGCCACCTTCGATCTGGTGATCTGCGCCCTGGGCCTGATGTACATGCCGGATCCGGAACAGGCCCTGCGCGAGTTCCATCGCGTGCTGCGGCCGGGTGGGCGCGTGGCCTTGGCGGTGTGGGGCGAACGCAGGAACTGCGGCTGGTCGTCGGTGTTTCCCATCGTCGATGCGGAAGTGAGCAGCGAGGTATGCCCGCTGTTCTTCCAGCTGGGTCACTCCGGTGCCTTGACCGCGCTATGCGAGCAGGCCGGGCTGGTGGGCGTCGCGGAGCAGCGTGTCACCACGCCATTGCACTATGCGGATGCCGAAGAGGCTTGCGATGCTGCGTTTGTCGGCGGGCCGGTGGCGATGGCGTGGTCGCGCTTTGATGAGGCGACGCGAAGGCGGGTGCAGCAACGTTATGTGGAGTCGATTTCGCAGTGGCGGCAAGGCGATGGATTCCGCGTGCCCGGCGAGTTCGTGTTGATGCTCGCGCAGAAGCCGTGATCCGCACTTGCGGGAAGGCGTGGGCCCCTTCCCCCGCTTGCGGGGGAAGGTTGGGATGGGAGCTACCCGACCTCGACCAGCGCCAGCAACTTGGCCATGCCCACCGCCGCCAGATGCTCGGAATGCCGCTGCACGCCGATCCCCAGGGTGGTCAAGGCGTGCGCATATGACGCCAGCAGACGATCGCTGCCCACCAGGTGCACCTGCGCCGGACGCGGTACGCGGGTCAGCAGATCGGAGGCGCGAATCTCGTGCCCAATCAGGATGCCGGACAGATACGAGGGCAGGGCGGCAGCGCTGAACTGATCAAACAGGCCGGCCGTGCGCGCGCTGAAAAGATGCTGCAACCAGCCGCCGCTTTCGGCCGAACGCCGCAGGCCGGCATCAAAAGCGTAGGCATCGAAGCGATCATCCTCGCTCATCAGCTTGCCCAGGATGCTGTGAATGCGCAGCACCGCGAACAGTTCGCCGGTCATCGCCGTGGCGACGCTGATGATGCGGCCATCGCGCACGGTGACCCATTTGCTGTGCGTACCGGGCAGGCAGATGACATGCTGGCCGGCGGGCAGGACATCGAGCAGGGCGGCGATCTGGGTTTCCTCGCCACGCATCACGTCCGGCACCGAAGCGCTCTGGCGATCGCAAACTCCTGGAATCATCCAGAGCCGGCGATCCTCGAAGCCGGGCGGCGTGAAGCGCTGCATGCCCGCCGCCAGTTCGGGCTGGCCCACCGGGCAATCCAGATAGGGCATTTCCTGCCAGCCGCTGCGGCTGCCGACCATGCCGCTGAGCACGATGTCGCGATCCTCCCAGCCGTTGATCTCGCGGCGCAACCGATCGGCGTAAGCCTCGGCGTTGTCGAACAGGCCGCCTTCGCAGCGCCGGCGTTCAAGCACCTCGCCGGACGCGCTCATGCGGTACAGCCGCAGATTGCTGGTGCCCCAGTCCACTGCAATCATCGCAGCAGGACCTCGGGCTCATCGCGTTGCAGAGCCGTGCCCAGCGCGGCCACGAAAACGCCGCCCGCATGTGGCTCATGCGCCAGCGCCGCCGGGTCCAGGCCTTCGTGGGCGCTGGTGATGAAAAGCTGGTCACCGCCCGGGCCGCCGATGGCGCAGCACGAAGGCTGCGAGACGGGCAGGCGGATGATGCGATCGATCTGGCCGGAGGCGCTGTAGCGCACCACGCGGCCCGCGCCCCACTGCGCGTTCCAGAGGTAGCCGTCGGCATCGACGATGGAGCCATCGGGCGAGGCATCGGCCCGGTCCAGCTCGACGAATACGCGTACCGCGCCGACCTGCGCCCGCTCGCTGTCGTAGTCGCAGCACAGGATGCGTGGCGCGCGCGAATCGCAGAAATACAACGTGGTACCCGCCGCGTCGAAACAGATCGAATTGGGGATGGCGGCACTGGGCAGGGCCAGCCGGCGCAGGCCGTAAGCGGGCGAGTACTGGTAGTAGCCGCCAATCGCGGCGCCGTCGGCCGCTTCGCTCTTGGTGCCGAACACGAACGCACCCTGGCGATCCACCCGCCCATCGTTCAAGCGCGTAGGCAGCTGCGTTTCCACTTTGCACAGCAAGTTGGGCGCCAGCGCATCGCTGTCGGCGAGCGCGGCACGATCCATCCAGTACAGGCCATCGGCCAGTCCCAGCAACAAGCGGTTGCCGCTGGCCAGGGCCAGGCATGCCAGTCGTTGTGGCAAGGCCCAGTGGCGGGTGAGGCCGCGCGCCAGCTCATGCCGCCAGAGCGCGGCGCCGTTGATGTCCACCCAGTACAGCACGCCTTCTTCCGGCGACCAGACGATGCCTTCGCCCAGCTCGCAGCGGCTGTCCACCAGCAGGCGTGCGTGCGCGACGCTCATGTGATCACCACTCGGCGATGCTGCCGTCTTCATGCCGCCACAGCGGGTTGCGCCAGCGCGGCGGATGCTTGTTCGCTTCGATCAGGCGCTGCTCGTCAATCTCCACGCCCAGGCCCGGCTTGGGCAGCGCGGCGATGTAGCTGTCCTGGCAGGTGAAGTCCTGCGGATTGAGCACGTAGTCCAGCAGGTCGGCGCCTTCGTTGTAATGGATGCCGATGCTCTGTTCCTGCAGCACCGCGTTGTGGGCGACGAA